>CAZIFH010000119.1:0-4833 GCA_964539065.1 uncultured Candidatus Bathyarchaeia archaeon
TCGTTTACATAGGACCTGCAGGCGAAAATAGAAGTAGAATGGCAGTTGTTGCAGCGAAATGGGCACACGCTGCGGGTTACGGAGGGTATGGTGGAGTTATGGGTTCTAAAAACCTGAAGGCAGTGGTGGTAAAGGGAACTGGACCGTTGCCTAATGTTATGGACATGAATAAAGTTTCTATAATTATTGATAAGATACTAAAAATAAACTTTAAGAACGTGGTTTTTAGGCGTTGGGGCACCGGTTATTTAGGTTATGATGTAGGCTCATGTATGAGTTCGGAGCCGATAAGAAACTGGCAGGAAGAGTGGCATCAAGAAGAAAACTTTGGTTCATACGAGTTTGAAAAATACTGGGTAAAAAGGTACTGGGGGGATTTTGGTTGTCCAAAAACCTGTTTGAAGCTTGCGGTAATAAAGTCTGGTCCGTTAGCAGGTGCCATAACAGACAATCCTGATTACGAAAATCAAGCTTACCTTGGAACTAACTTAGGTATTTTCAACTCTGAAGAAAACATTTATCTAACTGCGCTTGTAGACGAACTTGGATTATGCGGCATACAAACTGGAAATGCTCTTGGATTTGCAGGCGAATTGTACCAAAAAGGAATTTTGACCAAAGAAGATTTGGAAGGCATTAATCTGAAATGGGGCGATGTAAAAGCCTTTGCTGCTTTAATTCAGATGATAGCTAGACGGAAGGGAATAGGCGACATACTAGCTGAAGGCACACATAGGGCATCTATCAAAATAAGTAATCTCAAAGGCGTTGATACATCACCTTTTGATGTAACAGAGAAGGGAGTTGCAATTGGAGCGCATGGAGTAAGAAGTGAGGAGGATTATCCAGGATTTGAATCGTATGCTTGCTCGGTGCAAGGTGGAGATCATACTTCTATAGCTAAGATTCCTCTGGATCATGAAGACAGCGAGTTGAGGTTTATACTTTACGATAGCGGAGTCTTCTGCTGGTTTAATTTCTTAGAGAAAGAGGCTCAAAACCTTCTGTGGCCATTAATAGAAGTTGTCACAGGCTGGAAAATCACCGAGAGACAATGGATCAACATAGTTGGTAGAAGGATTCTACATATTCAACGAGCTCTTCTTCTTTTAGGCGGACCTGATTTGAAATGGGTTCCTATAAAAGATGATGACGTCCCACAAAAATGGTACATGCCTTTAAGTGTTGGTCCACATAAAGGTAAGATGGTGAAACGTGAGAGACTTGACGAAAGCCGAAGAGAATATTTTGAATTAGTAGGCTGGGATGAAAACGGTATTCCATCCTCTAGAGAGCTTAAAAGACTGGGACTTTATGACCTTGACAAAAAACTTGACGAAGTAAGAAAACATGTTTGAAAATTTCTTGCATTAACCTCAAAGGGAAGTGCTGATACACTCTAAATCTAGAAAGGAAAAAGAATAATGGTCTTCCTATTTTGTTGGAGGTCTTACTTCTAAAACCTCTTTGTTCACAAGATTAGGTGGTATACGTCCTTCTTGTATAGCGATCATGTTCTCTGCTGCCATAACTGACATTTTGGTTCTAGTAGCTATGCTTCCACTTGCAATGTGAGGTGCCGCTGTTACATTATCAAGATTAAGCAAGGGGTTAGTAAGCTCAACAGGTTCTTTTTCCCACACATCTAGCCCTGCTGCCCATATCCATCCTTCCTTTAATGCTTTATAAAGAGCTTTTTCGTCAACAACTAGACCTCTTGACGTATTGATGAGACACGCCGTCTTCTTCATCAATCTAAGTCTTTCTTCATTTACAAGATGGTAAGTTTCAGATATCAGAGGTACATGAATCGTCACGAAGTCAGACTCTTTTAACAATTTTTCTAAAGATACATATTCAGCGCCCAATTCTTTTTCCATCTGTTCGTTTCGGTATATGTCATAGTACAATATTTTCATGTTAAATCCCTTTGCTCTCCTAGCCACTGCCGAACCAATTCTTCCCATGCCGATTACGCCAATTATTTTTCCATAAATATCCTGTCCAAGAAGCATCATAAGTCCCCAAGGAACCTTCCATTGCCCTGATTTAACGTATTTGTCAGCTTCTGCCACTCTTCTAGCCGTCGCCATCAATAACGCAAAGGCAAAGTCCGCTGTTGTTTCAGTTAGAACTCCAGGAGTGTTGGTTACATAGATTCCTTTCTTGGTGGCTGCTGAGATATCAATATTGTCAAAACCTACTGCAACTTGACATATTCCGCGAAGCCGTGGACCAGCAGCGTTAATTACTTCTCTATCAAACTTCTCTGTTAAGACGCATATAACGCCATCGACTTCCTTTACTTTTTCAATCAAAAGGTTTTTTGGAGGTGGCATTTCTCCTTGCCAAACTTCAACTTCATAGTTGGATTTCAGAATTTCCATTGCTTCCTGAGGTAGTTCTCTTGTTAAATAAATTTTTTTACGTCTTGTTGATTCCAAAGAATTCACCTAAACACTTGTTATTCTTGATTCATAATATAAGAGGGTTGTTTTTAACTTTTCGATGATCCTCATAAGTTTCGACGCAAAAAAACTGATAAATAAAAATGTAATAAAATAAAAGTGATGGACGCAAAAAATTGTATGTCTCACTAACTCGTTCAAATAATAAAAGAGGTTTAACTCAACAATGGATGAAAAAGCTGAATCCCGCGAATTATTAAAAGAGTGGAAAAAAGATTCTTATGCCTTTGGATTAGAAGTGCTTGATATAGTCGGAGAAATGGTCAAATCTTTTGGCGATACCGCACTTTTAGTTGGAAGTAGTTCAAAATGGGCTCAAAAACCCATGCAAAAAATTACAGAATCTCTGAAAAAAGCAGATATATCTTTCAACATTGTTTTAGGCGCTAGACCGAACTGTCCCCGCGAAGATCTGTATAGAATAACATTTCATGTTGCTAAGTTTAGACCACACAGTATTATAGCTTTTGGGGGAGGAAGCACGATTGATGCTGTTAAGGCTGCAAGTTTTTTAACGGTTTATGAACCTTCAGAAATTTCTAGAACATTAAACGTTGATTTGAGTGCTGCAAGTTTGATTGATCCTTTTTTCGGAACAGGAAATGTTACAAAAATGAAGGTTGCCACAAACAAAGATGTTATACCAGTTATTGCGGTTCAATCTGCATCAAGTTCTGCCGCGCACTTGACAAAATATTCTAACATTACAGATCCCGTAATGAGTCAAAAGAAACTAATTGTGGATGATGCCATAACACCGAAAAAGGCGGTGTTCGACTACGGTGTAACTGTTGGTTCACCTCAAGATTTAACTCTTGATGGCGCTATGGATGGAATCGCACATTGCTGGGAGGTTCTTATGGGTGCTACTGGTAAGTATTACTACGAGAAATCTAAGTTAGTAGCATCGCTTGGAATAAGGTTAATTGTGAAAAACCTTAGGTCTGCCCTTGAAGATGATCTTGAGTCAAGAGTCGCATTGGGACTTGGGACAGATTTAGGTGGTTATTCAATAATGATTGGAGGAACAAATGGTCCACATCTAGGAAGCTTCTCACTTGTAGATATTCTTTCGCATGGTAGAGCATGCGCAGTGTTGAATCCATATTATACAGTGTTCTTTTCTCCAAACATTCAAGAACAACTTACAATTCTTGGAACAATATTTCAAGAAACTGGAATAATTGCGAAAACACTAGATCTGGAAAGATTAGGTGGAAGAAAGTTAGGTGAAATTGTAGCTAAGGCGATGATTGATTTCAACAGGTCTTTTAATTTTCCAACAACCCTTAAAGAAGCAGGAGTAACACCATTACATATCAAAAAAATGCTTGAAGCAGCAAAAGATCCCCAGCTCAAAATGAAATTGCAAAACATGCCCACGCCTTTAGACGTTGAACAAGGAGACATAGACAAATACATGAAAAGCGTTCTTAAGGCTTCATATGAAGGCAACTTCAAAAAAATAATAATCAAAAAACTATCCAGTTGAATTCTTTATTTCGTTAACCCTAAGATTATATTTCCACAATCTCTTTAAAAGCAGAGAAGGTAAAAGGTTACTGGGCCCGTAGCCTAGCTGGATATGGCGCAGAGAAAGGTTTCGCGTAAGCCTTCGGGGTCAACTAGATGGAGAAAGCCTGAGGCCGAGGGTTCAAATCCCTCCGGGCCCGCTAAAATTATTTAAGAAAACCTTAATCTTTTTCTGTTAACTTATTTAATTTAAAGCTTGAAATGCTTCCCACTTCTATAAGAATATCTAAGATAATAATATAGAAGAATTCGATACCATTAAGCAGCGGTTGTTCATATCTTTCCATCAACTTATGTATTTCGCATCCGCTTAAACTTTTAACACTTCAGTTTTTAACATGAAGAATTCGATTTTATACGTGATCTTAATAATTGAGGCGGTTTTATACGACGATTTAAAGATGTGAGAACTGTTTTGAAGAGAAATTCTAAACTTAAAGGTAAAGTTATCTTATTTCCTTAAAAGAGTAAATATGAAAAACTCTCTCCTTTTAGATAAAAGCGACCACATAAACAACCTCAAATCTATTTTTTGTCTCTTTTGTAAAATTATAATTTCACTCTGACAAACATGTCATTTTTATAAAGTACCTTGACACTAGGGAACTAATTTGGGTTGATCTTTTTACGTTTCCAATATTAACATCAATTTATCTTATATTATCTACTTTTCGGCTGGTTTCTAATTCGCCAAAAAACAAAATCTTCCGAAGAACTTCCAGTAACGAAGAAATCCTTTTGTGTTAAATTTAGTATGAACGAGAGGATTCTTATGCATAAGTTCGGTGTTCATTTTTGCAGTCAAAAAATGAAAGATTTCTATCAATATTGT
>CAZIFH010000120.1:0-10740 GCA_964539065.1 uncultured Candidatus Bathyarchaeia archaeon
ATAGAACAGAAAGCTTATGCTTTTAAAGGAAATATACTTAAAGCTCTTGTTGTGCCACACTTTACTGAGGAACAAAAGATTATGATGCTTTCAAAAATGACCTTAGAAGAAAGAAGAAGAAAGCTCATTCAAATAATACGATAGCCTAAAATTTTTAAGCCTCATTTAAAGATAATCCAAAATTTAATATAAAATCTACATTCATGAATCTTTTTCAGCGATTTCTTGGGACTTTCTAAATTAATACGTAATCAAAATTAGAGTTGTATATTATTAAATGTTTTTGTTAAACAAAATCAACAACCTTTCGGAGCTAAAACGATATATTTAAATAAAAACATTCCACTTCGTAGTTAGTTGATTCGAAAAGGAGTAACAGAAACCAGCATGTCATCAGAATTTAAGCATATTGTTCGTCTGTTAGGTAAAGATCTAGATGGCACGCAAAATGTAGTTTTTGCCCTAAATGGTATAAGAGGTATAAATAAACGATTAGCAAACGCTCTAGTTAAGAAAGCTAACATTCCATTAGACAAGAGGTTAGGGTTACTTTCAGATATTGAGGTAAGACGGCTTGAGGAAACTCTTGCCGGAATCGAAGAACTTAATCTACCATCTTGGCTTCTGAATCGGCGAAAAGATTTGGAAACTGGAAAAGACATGCATCTCACAACAGCTGACCTTGACCTACGAGTGAAACAAGATATTGAGAGACTTATGTCAATGAAGTCATGGCGCGGTTATAGGCATTCTTATGGACTAAAAACTCGGGGACAGAGAACTAGGTCAACTGGAAGAAAAGGAAAGACTGTAGGTGTAAAGAAAAAAGAGAGGGTGACACCTAGTGGGGGATCCTAAGAAACAAAAAAAGAAGTATGAAACTCCAAGGGTTCCTTGGAGGTTAGATATTCTAGAAAGCGAGCTAAGACTGCTTGGCGAGTACGGTTTAAGGAATAAAAGGGAACTTTGGCATTATAAAGCAATACTTTCTAAATTTCGAAACATGGCTAGATATCTTTTAAGTGTGCCCTCTTCTAAGAGAGTAAAACTTGAATCTCAGCTTCTCACTCGGCTAAAGTTTTTGGGAATTCTTCCCGAAAACGCTATTTTAGACAATGTGTTAGACTTAGACTTAGAGTCAATATTGGAACGTCGACTTCAGACAATTGTTCAGAGAAAAGGGTTGGCTAGAAGCATGCATCAAGCCCGTCAACTTATAACACATGGACACATTGTTGTTGACAATCGAAAGGTTGTTTCGCCAGGGTTTCTTGTGCCAAATAAAGAAGAAAACAACATAAGGTACACGTTAACAAGTCCTTTAAATAATCCAGAACATCCTTTGAGGCAAAGTTTAGAAGTGTCTTCTAGTGAGGGAAAAAATAAATGAGTAAGAAAGACGAGAAATGGGGAGTAGTTCACATATATAGCTCATATAATAACACTATAGTTCACATGACAGATCTTTCAGGAGCAGAAACTATAGCTAAGGCTTGTGGCGGAATGTTCGTAAAAGCAGATAGACTACAATCGTCTCCATACGCTGCAATGCGTTCTGCTGCATATGTTGCGTCAATAGCACAAGACAAAGGAATAACAGCAATACATATTAAAGTTCGTGCACCAGGAGGCTCAGGTGCAAGGACTCCTGGTCCAGGAGCACAGGCCGCAATTAGAGCTTTGGCACGAGCTGGTTTCAAGACTATTGGACGCATAGAAGAGATTACACCGCTTCCTCATGACGGTACAAGACGAAAGGGTGGGCGGAGAGGGAGAAGAGTCTAAAAGGTCTTGTTTATGAAGGAAGTTTTCTGACAAATCTTTTTAAGAGGAATTTTTCATGAATGTAGAAATTCTTGAGAAAAACGTGGATTCGATGCGTTTCATCGTGGAAGGAATAGATACTTCTTTGGCAAACGCTCTTAGGCGCATAATTCTTTCCGAAGTTCCAGTAATGGCAGTTGACGATGTGGTGATTATTGAAAACTCTTCTGTGATGCATGATGAAATTCTAGCATTAAGGTTAGGCCTTATACCTCTTAAGACTGATTTGAACGCTTATAATCTTCCTGAAAAGTGCAGTTGCAAAAGTGAACTTGGGTGTCATCTTTGCAGAACAGTCTTAATGTTGGATGTCGAAGCAAAAGATAAGCCTAAAACTGTCTATTCAGGTGATTTAATTCCAGAAGACCCACGTGTTGTTCCAATAAGTGAAAGAATTCCATTAGTAAAACTTGCAACTGGTCAGAGGGTTAGATTAGAAGCTTATGCTAAACTTGGTAAGGGTAAAGATCATGCAAAATGGCAGCCAGTATCTTGTTGTGTTTACAGATATATGCCTATAGTAAAAATAGATCAATCTAAATGCGATAACTGTGGCAAATGTGTTAATATTTGTTCTAAAAAAGTTTTAGAAAAAACCAACAGTGAAATCACCGTGGTCAACGAGATAGAATGCATCCTCTGCGAGGATTGCGTCAAAATTTGCGATAAAAGTCATTCAGCTATAAAAATAGACAAAAGACAAGATTCTTTCATATTTTACATTGAATCTACAGGAGCTCTTCCAGTTGAACGCATATTTTTTGAATCACTTAAGATATACGAAGAAAAATATCTAGAGTTATTGAATCAGGTGGTTATGGTTATAAATGTGTCCGAAAAAACCAATTAAAAGCACAAATCCAGAATTCGCTAGTCTAATTCGTTTGTTAGTTAAGAAGTCTAATGAAAATAACGTTAGTATATGGAAAGAAGTGGCCAAAAAGATTTCACGACCTAAAGAGATACGGATTTCAGTGAACGTAGGTAGAATCAACAGAAACACTAAAGAAAATGAGCAAGTTGTAGTTCCAGGTAAGGTTCTTGGCGCAGGGACTCTTAATCACGCTGTAACCGTGGCTGCTTTAGATTTTTCAGAACAAGCGCGACTAAAAATAATTGAAGCTAAAGGAAATTGTCTTACTCTATATGAAATTATTGAAGCAAATCCAAAAGGCGTAAACGTAAGGATAATTGGGTGAAGAGATGATGGAGAAAAGTAAAAAGAGTCAGCCAACAATTATTGATGCAAAAGGTTTAATACTAGGAAGAATGGCAAGCAAAATAGCTAAACTGTTGCTGAATGGTGAAAGCATAGTAATTGTGAATGCAGAAGAAGCCGTAATTTCTGGCAAAATGCAAGCTATTATAAGAGACAGGGAGAGATTTCTTCAGATAGGTCATCATAGAAAAGGACCCATACACCCCAGAACACCTGAAGGAATCGTGAAAAAGGTTATTAGGGGCATGCTTCCACGAAAGAAGTCGCGTGGAATAGAGGCTATAAAAAGATTGAAGGTTTATACAGGCATACCAGAAGAGTTTAAAGACTCCTCAAAAATTACACTAGCAGAGGTTGATGCTAGTAATTTGAGATGTTCCTACATAAAAATTGCAGACGTGGCGTACAACTTTGGATGGAAAGAATAGGTGCTTAAAATGTCAGCTTTAAAAAAGGTTTTAGTTGTGAGCGGAAAACGCAAAACTGCAATTGCAAGAGCCACTGTAAAACCTGGTCAAGGTAGAATACGTATAAACAATGTTCCACTAGAAATTTATGAACCATTAATTGGCCGAGAAAAGATACGTGAACCTCTACTTCTAGCTGGCGAAAATTTGTGGAGACAACTGGATATTGATGTCAAAGTTTCTGGAGGAGGGTTTATGGGGCAAGCTGAAGCTTGCAGAATGACTATATCCAATGCATTATTAAAATGGACAAAAAATTCACACCTTCGAATGAGGTTTTTGAAGTATGACAGAACAATGGTAGCTGGAGATCCAAGGCGGAAAGAACCAAAGAAATTTGGTGGTCCAGGCGCCAGAGCAAGAGACCAAAAAAGTTACAGATAAAAGTAATTCACTGATGAAAATGAAGGGAAAATGAATGATTATACCTGTTAGATGTTTTACATGTGGGAAGATCATTGGAGACAAGTGGGAAGAGTTCGCTAAAAAAATAGAAGCTGGTGAGAGTCCAGGCAAAGTTTTAGACGATCTTGGTGTTACACGTTATTGCTGTAGACGTATGCTCTTATCGCATGTCGAGATTATAGATGACGTTATAAAGTTTTACGAGAAATCTGCATTAAATGTGGAGGAGGAAACAAAGTAAAATGTCAACTCTGATAGAAGATGTAACTGCCAGAAAAATATTTAACAGTCGAGGAGATCAAACAATAGAAGTTGATATAATAACAGTTGACGGTTTCGGAAGTGCATCCGCCCCAAGTGGAGCAAGCACAGGCAAAGCTGAGGCAACACCTTTTCCTGCAGGAGGGGTTGATGAAGCAATAAAAAAAGTTGAAGAGTTAATAGCTCCAGAGATGATTGGGCTTTATGCAGATGAACAAGAAGAAGTTGATAGACTTCTCCGCAAGATTGATGGAACAGAAAATTTCGAAAACATTGGAGGCAACACTGCATACGCTGTTTCATTGGCTGTAGCTGATGCAGCGTCAAACTCATACAATCTTCCATTATTTAGGTATCTGGGCGGTTCTCTCGTCTCTGATCTTCCGTATCCATTGGGTAACGTTATTGGAGGAGGGAAACATGCATTGGGAAAAGCTACTGACATCCAAGAGTTTCTTGTCCTTCCAATAGGTGCTCCCAACTTTTTAGCAGCCGTAGAAGCAAACGCAATGGTGCACAAAACCCTCAAAAGTATCATTAAGAAGATTGACCTAACTTTTACAGGTGGAAAAGGAGATGAAGGGGCATGGGCTCCTAACTTTACTAATGACCAAGCGCTTAATACATTATTTGAGGCATGCCAGAAAGTTTCAGAAGAACTTGGTTTCGACTGCAAGCCTGGAATCGATGTTGCAGCCTCCTCATTATGGGATAGCGAAAAGAAAAAATATGTTTACGCGAGAGATCATTTAAGTCGCGACTCAAGAGAACAAATAGATTATGTGTCAGAACTAATTGAAAAATACAAGCTTATATACGTAGAGGATCCTGTTCATGAAAATGATTTCCAAGGATTTAAAGAACTCACTCAAAAGTCTCGAGGCTGTATTATCTGTGGCGATGACATTTTTGTGACGAATGTTAAAAAACTTAGCGAAGGCATTAAGACTCAAGCTGGAAACGGAATAATCATTAAAGTGAACCAAGTTGGAACTTTGACAGAAACTTGGGCGGCAACGAAAATGGCATTAGAAAATGGTTACATTCCAATTGTTTCACATAGATCTGGAGAAACACCATCTACGCATATAGCTCATCTAGCAGTGGCATTCAAAGCGCCAATAATTAAGACTGGTGTAGTAGGAGGAGAAAGAGTGGCTAAACTTAACGAGCTTATACGTATTGAAGAAAGTTTAGGTGAAAAGGCGCGGATGGCTAAACTGAAAGTATGAGGGTTGATCTATTATGTCGGATGAACGTGATAGTGAAATTACTTCGGAAGAATCAATTAAAAAAGAACTTGATGAAGTAGATGTAGCTCCAATCGAAGGATTACTTTTACCTCAAGATACTTTACTTTCAACAGGCATTCATATTGGAACAAAAATAAAAACAAAAGACATGAAACCTTTCATTTATCGCGTTAGGGGAGACGGGCTTTTTGTTTTAGATCTTAAAAAAATAGACGAAAGAATAAGAATTACTGCAAAATTTCTGGCACGTTTTGACCATTCCAAAATAGCAGTGGCTGCAGCAAGGCTTTATGCACGTGAACCAGTTGCCAAGTTCTGTGAAGTTGTAGGCGCTATCCCTATTATTGGGCGTTTTGTTCCCGGCATGTTTTTGAATCCAATGTATCCAAACAGAATAGAGCCAGATGTATTGTTGGTGGCTGATCCTAAAGCTGACTTTCAAGCAGTAAAAGAAGCCTCAAACTTGGGGATACCAGTTGTTGCTCTTTGTAGTACAGATAACGATTTTAGCTATATTGATCTGGCTATTCCTACAAATAATAAGGGAAGAAGAGCCTTGGCTGTGATATACTGGCTTCTGGCTAGACAGATTCTACGTGAAAGAGGAGAAATCCCTCCAGATGGAGAACTAAAAGTTACTATTGAAGATTTTGAAATAAAATTAGTTGAGAAAAATCAGGAATAACGAGTTTTTCTCTACTCTTGAAATCATGCTGTTTTTATATTGAGGATTTACTTAAATCATTTCATAAACCAAAAAAGAAATACTTCTTAAGAAAAAATTAAATAATTGGGGATTTTAAAGAGGCGTCAATTTGATAACAAAAGCAAAAGCTTCAGCTCCAGCCAAAGTGATACTTTTAGGTGAACACTTCGTAGTTCATGGAGCGCCTGCTATAGTTTTGGCCATTGATCGAAGAGCAACTGTGACCGGAAAAATTCGAAAAGACAAAAAAATTTGGATTAAATCCAAATCTTTAAACTGCTCAGGCTACTTTAAAAATGGAAGATTTTACGAAAAAAAACATGGTGAACAAATAAAGAAGAGTCTTGAACCAATTTATACAATTGCTAGAAAAGTTATGGACATTGCAAATTTGGATATAGGTGTTAATCTTGAGATAATATCAACTATCCCTGTTGCAGCAGGATTAGGTTCTTCAGCAGCTGTTGCAGTAGCTTCCACAGCTGTTTTAAACCGACTTTTTGAAATACGACTTGAGAAAAAAGATATTTTTCAAATAGCCTTTGACGCAGAAAAACTTGTGCACGGTATACCTTCAGGCATTGATCCTGCAATTTCAACGTATGGAGGCATTCTTCTATACCAAAAAAACAGGGAAATACAGAAGATATGCAGTGAAGTACCTTTGCAACTAATAGTTGGGAACACAAAGATGAGTCGCTCAACCGGTGAAATGGTTGCTCATGTAAAAAAATTAAAAAATCGTTATCCATTAATCTTCGATAGCATTTTAAAGGCTGAAAGCGAAATTGTATCGCTTAGCCTTGAAGCTTTGAAGAATTGCAACCTTGAAACATTAGGAGAGTTACTTAACATTAACCATGCATTATTATGTGCTTTAGGCGTCTCTAATGAATTTTTGGATAAAATGATTTATATGTCTAGAAAAGCGGGGGCGTTAGGTGCAAAGATAACAGGTGCGGGTGGAGGAGGATGTATGATTGCTTTAGCAAGACAAGGACACGCTCAAAGTATAGTAGAAGCTATAACCCAGGCAGGGGGAGAAGCGTTCATAACAAATATGACTACAGAGGGAGTTAAATATGAGTGACCTTGTGGTTTTGAAGATTGGAGGCTCAGTTATTACAAAAAAGTCTGAACCTTTTACGCTTAATCTTTCATCTATTGAAAGGCTTGCAGAGGAAATTTTCCAAGCTAAACCACCAAATCTTATTTTGGTTCATGGTGGTGGAAGCTTTGGTCACCCAGTAGCGAAAGAATACAGAATAGCAGAAGGTTACAAAGATAGTATTCAACTTTACGGTTTTGTTAAGACTCATGAAGCTATGATTTCTTTAAATATAAAGATAGTTGAAAATCTATTAAAAATGAAATTACCAGCTTTCGGGATGGCTCCCTCCTCTTTTATCACGACAAAAAATGGTCGAATTTTTACATTTGAAGATACCCCTCTAAAACAAGCGCTTAAACTCGGCTTAATTCCAGTTCTATATGGAGATGCGGTATTAGATATTAATAAAGGCTTTGCCATTCTCTCTGGAGACCAATTGGCATCTTTTATGGCAGGAAGAATAAAGGCTCAGAGATTAATAATGGGCGTTGATGTAGACGGTATTTTCACAGAAGACCCTAAAAAGAACCCTTCCGCACATCTAATTCCACGTTTAGCATTATCTGAACTGAAAGATTTAAAAAACAAGATTACAGGAGCTGAAGTTGCTGATGTGACAGGCGGAATGATGGGTAAAGTTTCCGAAATAGTTTCTCTTATTTCTAAAGGCATTGAAACATTAATTGTTAACGCTTCTAAACCAGGAATTATTTACAAGGCCCTTAAGGGAGATGAAGTTGTTGGTACAAAAATTGAACCGTAAATTTAATTCAAAACAGACAGAGAAAAGAAAAGATGAACACATTCGCATATGCCTAGAGGAAAATGTTAAGGCTAAAAAAATAACCCCAGGTTTCGAGGACATCTTTCTTGTGCACAAAGCTCTTCCTGAAATTAACCAACGAGAGATAGATACATCAACACAAGTTTTCAACCATAAATTCTCGGCGCCTATAATAATTAGTGGGATAACAGGAGGAACAGAGAAAGCATTAAAAATCAATGCAGCTATTGCTGAAGCTGCTGAAGAACTAGGAATTGGCATGGGAGTTGGAAGCCAAAGAGCAGCTCTTGAAAACCCAAAGCTAGAACGAACTTACTCGGTCGTTAGAAAGAAGGCACCTAACGCTTTTATTTTTGCAAATATAGGCGCTTCTCAAATAGTTAAAGAAAAAAACTTGAACAAAATAAAAAAAACTGTAACTATGATAGGTGCTGATGCTCTAGCAGTTCACTTGAATCCTCTTCAAGAAGCAGTGCAGCCAGAGGGAGAAACTAGCTTTTCTGGCGTTCTTCAAAAAATTAGTGAAGTTGCAGTTAGTCTTGAGGTCCCAGTAGTCGTTAAAGAAACAGGGGCTGGAATTTCCGCTGAAGATGCCAAAAAACTTTTTGAGGCTGGCATTTCTGGAATCGACGTTGCTGGAGCTGGAGGAACCAGTTGGGCAGCCGTAGAATATTACAGAGCTAAACAACGCGGTGATATTTTCGGCAAGAAATTGGGGCTGGAGCTTTGGGATTGGGGGATACCTACCGCTGTTACGCTTATTGAAGCCGTTCAATCTGTAAGTATTCCTGTTATTGCATCTGGCGGCATTCGTAGTGGCTGTGACGTTGTTAAGGCTTTGGCTTTGGGTGCAGCTTTAAGCGGAATTGCCGCTCCTGTTTTAAGTTTATCTTTAAAAGATAGCAAAGAGGTCATAAAACTGATTGAACTTCTTATTCGTCAATTGAGAGTAGTTATGTTTCTTGTAGGGGCCTCCTCGATAGACAAATTGAAAAGCATTCCTGTAATTGTGACTGGAAGGACTGCTGAATGGTTACAGATAAGAGGATTCGATTTGAAGAACTATGCGAGGAGAGAGATTTCAAAATGAGCATTAATATGAACATTGAATTATTGCTTAAACAAAAATCGAGGATAGTTGACCTCTATATTGAGAAATATGTGCCAAGAGAATTTAAAGAAGACTCCTTAGTGTTTAGGATAAACCCTCCAAGTGGAAGTATTGATCTAAAAGCTATAAATGAAGCTATAGCAAAACCTTTTTGGGATTTTATGGATAGGGGCGGCAAAAGATGGAGACCGACACTTTTTATTCTAGTTTGTGAGGCACTGGGAGGGGATTCGGAAAAATTTTTGGACTTTGCCGCAATTCCCGAGATTATACATAATGGTACACTGATAGCGGATGATGTAGAAGACTCTTCTAAATTAAGACGTGGAAAGCCATGCACCTATCAGATATTTGGAGTTGATGTTGCAATAAATTTGTCTAACATCATGTACTTCATTCCAATGTTGGCGCTAACTGAAAATTCAAGAAATTTAAATTCAGAACAAGCAAATCGAATTTATGAAATTTATGTTCAAGAGATGGTTAACATAAGCTTCGGTCAAGCAATCGACATAGCTTGGCATAAAGGATTATCATCTATAAATGAGATTTCTGAAGCGCAATATTTACAAATGTGCTCTTATAAAACTGGAACACTTTCAAGAATGGCAGCAAAAATGGCATCAGTTCTCGTCAACGCAAATGAAGATGTTATAGCCAAAATAGCAAAGTTTGCTGAATCTATTGGAGTCGCGTTTCAGATACAAGACGATATATTAGATCTCGTTGGCGAAGAATTCGCCAAAGGAAAAGGCGGAGCGGGAATGGACATTACAGAGGGCAAGATAACATTAATTGTTATTCATGCACTTCAAAAAGCCACTACTGAAGAGAAAAAAGAGTTAATAAAAATACTTCGTCAACATACAACCGACGAAACTTTGAGAAAAAAAGTAATTCAAATCTTCAAAAAATATGGTTCAATAGAATACGCTAAAAAACAGGCGATATCGCTGGTTCGCGAAAGCTGGAATGAAGTGGAAAAAATTCTTGCACCAACATCAGCTAAAGACACGCTCAAGGCGCTTGTTGACTACCTTATTAACAGAAACATTTGATAAACAAAATTTTTGGAATGATAAATTATGAAAAAAAACAGAACAAAGATGCATCCAAGACTTCTTGAGGTAATTCGTAAAATATCTTTAGTTAATGCAATAGAACATGGTGGAGTCGCACGAGTAGAACCTGTTCTTGGAAGATTGTTAGCTGAAAATCCTGATTTAAGATCGAAAGTCAAAGAGTTATCGTCTCCAGTGAATATTGTCATTCAGGAAATTAACACTTTAACCATTAATGAACAGATGGAAATGATCCAAAAGCATTGGCCAGAACTATTAACGGAAGAGAAGAGTAAGAATGAAGGAAAAAGAGGTCTTCCACCTCTACCTAATGCAGAGAAGTATGGAAAAATTGTTACACGATTTGCACCTAACCCTGATGCAGTTCTTCACATTGGTTCTGCTCGAGCTGCGATTCTAAGCTATGAATATGCTCGTATGTATAATGGAGTTTTTATTTTAAGGTTTGAAGATACAGATCCACGTGTAAAAAAAGCTTCATTAAAATTTTATGATTTGATTAAAGAAGATCTTAAAT
>CAZIFH010000121.1:0-7257 GCA_964539065.1 uncultured Candidatus Bathyarchaeia archaeon
GAGTTAATCCACAAAGCAAATAATATTTCTTAACTGTGTAAAAGTTAATTCATGGTTAAAGAGATATTTAAAAATTCCTAGAAAAAATTAACTAAACAGAAGGTAGTATTTGATGAGTAAACCTAATTTTGAGCGGCTTGACACAGTTTTGCGTTTAGAAGGTGAACCAGACCACGTTCCATTCTTCGAGATTTACATGGATAAAGAGGTAATGGAAGCCCTGTCTGGTATACCCTTAACCAGAATAGATCTTTCAGACAAAATACAGTTTAACTTCTACCTTAAATCAGTTGCAAACCTTTATGCAAAATTTGGGTACGATTATGTGCCGCTTAGAGCATCGCCTGACTTTCCGCGTAGTAATGTAAAATTTGCTGCAGACACAGCGACAAGACTTCACAAACAAAGAGAATGGCTTGATGAGCAAAAGGGAACTATTCAAACACGTGAAGATCTTGATAAATACTCGTGGCCCGACTTTGAACAGCTAACTGAAACTCGGTTGGAGCATGTGAAAATGCAGGCAAGGTACCTTCAGGAAGGTATGAAGATTGTTCCATACACAAGTGGAGTCTTCGAAAACGTTTCAAGACTTATTGGCATAGTTCCATTCTTGCAAAAAATTTATACCGATCCTAAGTTAGTGGAAGAAATTTCTGCGAAAGTTGCGAAAACAATCATTAGTTACGTAGATGCAATGATGGATCACAAAAGGGTTGGAGCCTTAATATATAATGACGACATGGGTTATAAAACAGGTCCTATGATGAGTCCAGGTCACTTTAGAAAACTCGTGTTTCCATGGCAGAAAAGCATCGTAGAAACCGTACATAGGCATGGAAAACCTGTTATACTACATGCATGTGGAAAACTGGATATCTTAATGGAAGATCTAATTGATGTTGTTAAAATCAACGCTAAACATTCGTTTCAAGATGAAAGTTACTCCGTCACAAAATACAAGAAACTATACGGAGATAGAATAGCTATTCTTGGCGGAATTGACGTAGATAAACTATCTAGAATGGCACTTTTGCAATTCAAACAATACGTCAAAAACGTTCTTCAGCAATGTATGCCTGGAGGAGGATACGCTCTTGGCTCAGGTAACACTATTACAAATTTCGTAAAACTTGGAAACTACAGAGCTATGCTTGAGATAGGTAGAAAGTATGGGCAATACTGCAATAATTAAGTTGAACAAAAGCAAAGCATATAAGGAAACAAAAAGATGGTGAGAGCCAAGTCATATCTGCCATAAATAAAGTTATCTTTTGTTTAGCTACCAGCTGAAGATTGCATCTTAAGAAAACATGGGTCTTGATAGTTTTTCGAAAACTAGAGTTTCGTTACAATTATGATAATATCCGCAGATAGAGAATTACGAGCATATTTTTAAATCATCGCCTCAGAGGATAAGTGGTCATCACTTTTCAGCCGGCTCTATCCCTCATCACAGGCACTTAACCATATCAGAGGTAGGTTTCATAAGTTTATCGTCAAGCAATTAAGCCATTTTTTGAATAATCTTTTTATAGCATTATGCGGTGAGTAATGACTGATCTGCAAGGTGTGTGATGTTTTGAAGAAGGTTCTATTCGTTACACATTCAGCTGGCTTCAAACATGACTATCTTCCCAAAGCCACCGAAGTCATAACCATGTTAGGCAAAAAATCGGGGATATTTGAGGTTACAGCAACTACTGAATGTATTCTTCTCAATAAAGATGACCTTAAAAAATTTGATGCTTTAATTTTTGCAACAACAGGCGAGTTGCCGATAACTGACCAACAAAAAGAAGACATGATAGATGCAATTAAAAATGGAATGCCATTTTTCGGAATTCACAATGCTGCAGACACATTTTACAAGTTTCCTGAATACGGAAAGATGATTGGCGGCTACTTCAGAGGACACCCATGGAGTCAAGAAGTCTTGGTTAATGTTGAGGATCAAACGCATCCTGCAACAAGGCACTTGCCAAAAGCGTTTAAGCTAAAGGAAGAGGTTTACACGTTTAGAGACTGGAGCAGAGAAAAAACCCACGTTCTGCTCAGTTTAGATAACAGTTCAGTTGACCTAAGCAAGGGAACCAGAGAAGACAACGACTATGCAATGTGCTGGTGCCACACTTATGGCAAGGCACGAGTATTTTACACGGCTCTAGGACACTACTTGGAAACATGGGATCAAGAATGGTTCCAAACACACATCCTCAACGGTCTACTCTGGGCGATGAAACTTAAATAGCACTCATTTTGTTCTGGAATGGCTATAACCCTTTCACTAATTGGTTTTCTTTTAATCACAAAAACCTTTCTCAACAACTGAGCATATAATGCAAGTAATATGTCACGTTCGATGTTTTAGAAACAGTTCCATAATTCTATAATCGACTTATAAAGAGAGAAAAAAATTTACCCACAATTAATGGAATTGAAAATTGAATGAAATACGAAATTATCTTTCATAAAGATTTCGCCAAAATAAACAAAATGCTAGTTGGATTAATCTACAAACTGCAGAAAAAGGCAACAAACATGAAGATGAGTAAAAAACTCGCAAAACCCTCGTTGTTTCTGTTTCTAATATAAGCGCGATTAAGTCTAAAAGTTGTTGATATAGCCGAAAAATGCTGCATATAGTGTATGAACAACGTCGGAAAAGAGCGGATCCTATTTATCAAATTTTCACAAATCATAAATAGGCAAACAAGATAAAGAATGCAAAACTGTGGATTGTTATGAGTATCAAGACCATAACATATTTCGAGAAGTGCGGACCTGAAAATACTGATGAAACATTAACACTTTCACATGAAAGAGCTGTTGATCTTGGAATCCAAGATTTTGTTATTGCTTCCACGCATGGCAAAACAGCCTTAAAAGCAGCTGAAATCTTAGACCCAAAGAAGAACAACATTATTGTTGTAACCCATAGTGAAAGCTTCCATAACAAGGATTGGGCAATGACTGCAAAAGAAAAGGAGGATCTTCTGGAAAAAGGGTTCAAGGTTCTAACATGCACCCTTGCTCTTGGACCTGATGTAGAATCAGCTTTCTCTGAGAAGTATGGCGGAACAACAATTAACGAGGTAGTCAGCCAAACTTTGTACAGGTTTTGTCAAGGAATGAAGGTTGCTGTGGAAATCGTTCTTATGGCCGCCGATGCAGGACTCATTTCAGTTAATAAGGAAGTCATAGCTATAGCAGGAACAGGTGAAGGTGCAGACACATCTATTGTCGTCAAACCATCGTATCCAAGTAAATTCTTTGGATTAAAGATAAAAGAAATAATCGCCAAGCCAAGATAATAAAGATTTTTGCCAAAAAATCCAGAAAAACAAAAGCCTTTAGCATTTTACGTCTTAAATTTTTATCAAACGGTGGAAAAGTTAAGGAATCTAGGCACATTATAATTTGTGTTTTCAATAAAATTGCTGAACTCCCGCATTTGATGCCCATATAGAACAAGAAAAAATGTTTTTGCAAAATTCCCAACAGATCAGAGTGACTCTTAACTATATGACCCACGGCTAAGAGAATAATTCTACCAATCTATTCTCTGATCAGATTAATAAGCGTCGAGGGAAAAATGATGCCTCCAAGAAACAGCCAACGCCAAGTATTTGGTATATGACTCCTCCATGACGAACGAAGCAAGTACGTTGAGATCAGGTACCTCACGAAGACGAATCACTTAAGTCCAAATTGCTAACTACATTGCGGACGTTAAGACTGGAACTTCAGTATAGTTCATACAGGCAGTTAAATAAACATAGTTAATAACCTAAAACTCAAGTTTACTGCTTAGCAATAGGGTGTCACGGATTTCATTTCGGTAAATCTTAGCTATCTCTAATCTTTATTTTTTGTGTAAAACTTCGTTCCAAACCATAATTTGAATACATTTTCCGTTTCTCTCACTTTAGCACTCAATGGCTTCTAATCCAGAAATATTTTTATTCAATAGCATAAAACTAACATTGTTTAAACAATAAGTATTAACAGAAGGTATAAATTTGGGATGTTCGTAGCATTGCCCTAATGTGGAGCGTTAGTTTGAAGTGGCTTATAAGTATATGGCTAAGGCTTGGAGTAATCCTGAATCTTCCTATATTAAAGAGATTATGAAGGAAAGAATCATACACTGGAGAAGGGAACGTGCGATTATAAGAATCGATAAACCTACACGTTTAGATAGAGCACATAGACTAGGATACAAACACAGAGTAGGTTTTATAGTTGTCCGAGTGCGGGTTAGAAAAAGTGGTTATCGAAAACTACGACCAAGAATGGGCAGAAGACAGAAAAAGATGGGCGTTACCAAGATTAAGACTCCGAAAAACATGAGGCTGATCGCTGAGGAAAGAGCTGGAAAAAAGTTTCCAAATTTGGAGGTTCTTAATTCGTACTGGGTTTGGCAGGATGGTCTTTACAAGTGGTACGAGGTTATACTTGTGGATCGAACAGTTTTGCCTAAACTGAATCTTGGAAAGGGCAGGGGACGTGTTTTTAGAGGATTAACAGGTGCAGGAAAAAAGGTTCGCGGACTGCTGGCTTAAGACTCAAAAATGTAGACCAAGGCTACCACAACACATCCGTAACAGTTAGATGGCACCTTTAATGTTTCGATTCTATGTCTTACTTTGCCAAGTTTTATGCCTCGTATATTAGCCATTTCTTGAAGCCTTTCATCTAGCTTTGTCTTGAGTGTATCATAGTTCATGTTTCCGCTGACTTCAGCTACAATGCCGTATCCGCTTTCTACATCTTTTCCCCACGTTATGCCTGTGCTAATTATTCTTCCTTTACCATGAGCTTTTGACAACACAACGTATGTGATGGCTCCTATTGGCAGTTTTATAGGCTCTATTTCCACACACTCCGGCGGGATAATTGAGCTCACTGAGACGAGGTTGCACTGTTCTATTCCTGCGTTTTTCAAAGCCATATCAAATGTGTTAAGTTCAGAAACCCTGCCCGCTGCTTTTCCACCAGTTACAAAGAAAGCTTTAGGAATCATCAAATTCACCATCTAAAATCTATTAGCAATCTACCTTTAAAGACTGCCCTAAACAATGTTATTTTATAGTTTTATAGCTTTTTATATTTCTTCACATTGTAGCTTTGCTGAGAGAACTATTCTCTGAAATGCTTATATTTTTTAAGTTCCATTCTTTCAAATTGATGTTCTTAAATTCTTTATGAAAGATATATCCTAAAGTATGATGCGTATCTTATTTAAAGATGCGTGAAATAGTTGACAAAAAAAGAGATAGTTTATGTTGAAATAAGTTTCCTTGCTCATGCGACAGAAGATCAAGATAAAGTTCTGACGGCTGTACGCAATCTTTTTTATCCCAAGCATTTTGAAGAACTAATCATAACCAAAAAAAAACTGAGAGGAGAATATGGGAATCCAATAATTCTTTATGAAACACAATTAAGGAATGAAGTTGCTGAGGTGTTTCTTCGAAACATTGGCGCTGCTCTTTCATTTCTGGACAAGGAATCTTTGCTTAGGAAACTTGCTCTTCGGTTAAATAAAGGAAACTTGTATCTTAGGCTTGATAAACAAGCCGCCCTTGCAAGTAAAGTGAAATTTTGCTTTTCTGACCCGATTCGTGTTCGAATAAAGTTTCGATCCTCGAAAATTGAAGAAATTACGGAGATAATAAGGAGGTTAGGCATGGTTCCATGAAGTTCTATACGGATCTACATCTGTGTCCACACCAAAGAGTATATGATAATGTCAAAAATATGGTTGAAAAAGCTGCGATTCTTGGATACAAGGCTGTAGGAATCACAATTTCGCAAAATTTAAAACCTGAAGAAATTCAGAGCCTAAAAGAAAAATGTAACAGTCTAGGAGTTGATCTTGTTACAAGAATAGATTTAGCCCCGAAAAGCGTCGGAGAACTACTAAAAAACCTCAGGATATTAAGAAGAAAAACTGAAGTCATAGCCGTAGAATGCTGTTCAAAGCAAGTTGCTAGACAAGCTGCCAAAGACAGGCGAGTTGATTTAATATCGTTTTCTTCAATCAATCCAAAAAAACGGTTTTTCGATGCGGCTGAGGCTGAACTTGCATCTGGAGCAACTGCTTCGCTTGAAATAAACATGAGTCTGTTGCTAACTTACCAAGGTTTCAAAAGAGTTCTCCTGCTTTCTTTCCTACGCCGAGAGGTTTTGGTTGCAAATAGAGCTCATGTACCTATAGTTTTGTCAAGCGGTGCAGATGAGCCTATGTTGCTTAGGAATGTAAATGACTATTGTTGCCTAGCATACCTTTTCGGAATGGGACGCTGTGATGCAAAAAAGGCTTTTTCAGAGAATCCTAAAGCCATTATAGAACATAATAGAGGGAAGCTCAGTAAAGATTTCGTTGCTCCAGGAGTCTTTGTTGTGAGGTGAGGGAAAGGTTGACCAAATATATGAGGCGACGTTATATAGCTGTAAATATAGAGTGTAGCAAAATACTTAACGAAATAGACATATATGAAGTGATATTTACAAATCTACTAAGGCTTTTCGGAGAGTATGGAGCCAGTCAAGCTGATCTGTCACTTATTGAGTATAATCCTGAAAAAAAGCTAGCTGTTTTACGCTGCTCCCATAAGGCTCTCGATATTGTTAAGGCTTCAATAACTACGATAACAGAGGTTGCTAACGAAAAAGTAGCCTTCCGTACCATACGTGTGTCAGGAACTTTGAAGTCCCTAAGAAAAACTATTAACTAACAAAATAAGGATTCATCGATTAGAGTAACGACAATAAATTTTTCATTATTTGTTTCGGAAAAATTTACACATATCGGTTGGCATATTGTTTATGCAATACTGAAGGTTTAGTAGAAAAGCTCTAGATAAGGGGTTGAGGATGACTTTTCCACGTTTGTTTTAGACAATCTTAATATTAATGACCGAAGATTTTTGGGATGACTGTAAACTAAATTTGATGATCTACTAGATGCCAAGATTGAAAAGGTTGCAGGCGCAAGTATCCTGCCCCAAAAGTGTGATCACTTCTAAAATCTGTCATGAATAATATGTACCTATGACACGTAGACAAAAATGTAGAACGAGAAGCCATAAATGAGTGTTAGAATTTTAGAGAAATAACATCAAAAAATTCAAGAACATTAAAAATCTGAAAAATCACAACTCACATCTGCCAACTTTTCCTTAAAGAATAAGGTTGCCTTAAAAATTCAATCATTAAACCTAAAACTTTTCTCTAAACTCTATCACAAAC
>CAZIFH010000122.1:0-2696 GCA_964539065.1 uncultured Candidatus Bathyarchaeia archaeon
CATCTCCGTCTCCACACAGCTCTTCAAAACCTTTGTTTTCAAACCTACCTTCTCAAAATGCTTTGCCGCGGCATAGGCTGACTCCTCATCCGCGCCTCCAACATACTTTATCCACCGCTTAAGCTCCCACCTCATATAATCTAGACTATTGTGTACGCCTCGGACAGGCGAATGCGCAACAAGGCATACCCCACTAAAAAGTTCATATATCTCCATCGTCGTACCCGACGCAACAGTACTATTAATAATCACCAGCTTAGGCCTAAAGCGCCCGATGTATTCACCAACATTTTTGATAAACTCCTCTCCGTCCTGAAATGGAATACAAACATGCATAACATCAACCTCGCTGGGCAGAGCAGCTTGCCCCAACTCTCTCATCTTGCCAGCATTCAAATCGAAGCCGTAAACCTCAAACCTGCCGCATTCCCGTAAAAGGTCAAATAGTGGATGGCCAACCTCACCTAAACCGACAACCAAAACCCTCTCATTAACCATCACGTAACCGCCTTAAGCAGCTTTTGACAAAGCAGAAACAGCAATTAAAGTATATAAAGTTAAACGTGTAATGCATAACATAGAATTGGGAAAATGATGTTTCTTGAGTAGGTGAGGTGTGATTATAGGCAAAAATATGGAAGGGACATGTATGGGGAATCTTTTTGGATGCTGGCGCACTAACACCGGTTGACATCTCGAACTCTAGGCTGGAATCGTTATAATCACATCTTGGAAGCAAACTCATTAAGTTTGATCCTCATACCTCTGGAGTATTTGCGGTACATATATAAAGCCTCAGGGATGAGCCTATATTGTCAGATCGTTTGATTCTCCTCTCACCTGAACTTGACATTTCCAACGCTGGTGACAAGTTTTGGTGTAGGATCCTACACCTTTTGTAGGGTTTTGGCTTCGGAAATATTTAGGTCCGCAGAGTTCCTGTACAGTCATTCTTATTTATCTTCAATCGATCTTAAAAGTTCTGAACATGAATGTTCATTAGAACAATGAACGAGATCTGATAAGTGTATAGAGGGGCTCGGTGCATTTTCCTTTAGGTACCTTCATCTCTATCTTGTTTTTATATGCGCGGCACAAAGGAAGCGGAAGGTAGGTCTAAAAGGCTAACTATGATTGAACGCCAGGAAAAAATTCTTTCAAACTTTTAATAAAATCAAACAATCTGTATTTCCCCAGGAAAGAAGACTGGATCTATAGATTGGGATTTTTCCAAACATAATATCAAGCCTTGTGAGAACATATTCTATTTTCGGATTGATGTTAAGGCTTATTGCTTTATCCAATAAATGAAACGCAAAGCTGACAAACCCAAATCTTATCATCTCCTCGATTTTTAACCCTGCCGCATCAACCATATTTAGAAGAGAGGATTCTGAGAAAGAATGAATGTGTGTAGTTTTAGTAACTTTATAAATGGATTTCAGATATTCGATAATGCTAATTCTTAATCTTTCAGTTGTTTTTCGTCTCGTTTCATTGCTGCAACAAGGTACGGTTATCAGAATTTTGTCTTTCGAAATTCGCCTCAATTCCATTAACCCTCTTCGCGGATCATAAATATGCTCTAGTGTTTCCATGCATAGTGCAAAATCGAAAACTTTATCCCTTATTGGGACAGCGTGCGCATCAGCCAAGATTATGTCGATGTTACCGTATTTTTTGTCGTCAATAATCTGCTTAAGTTTTTTAAGGGATGGAAGACTAAAATCAATTCCTATCAACTTTTCAAACTTTGATGATAATGAAGTTAGAAAAAAGCCTTCCCCGCATCCAACATCAACAATGTTACCATTTTTGAAATTTCTGAGAATATTATGAATCAAATATGCCCTAACTTTAGCTGGCCTAAAGCCCTTCTTTGTATAATTTATCTTTTCGTCTTGCCTCGAATATAGTATTTCATGAAACCTTCTAAATTCAATGATTCCATCCATAATTTTTTTATCTCTCCCAATTCTAGTTATAACAAATTATGCGTTGCCTAATGTATCTAATATCCTTGATGTTCGTTCTCTTCTCCTCTCCTGTGCTTTGTTTTCCTGTTTATCTTCAAATGTTCTCTTGTTTACTGATTTACAGGTTTATTGTAATTGAGAGCTTTCGTTGCGGTTTCCTTCGCGATGTTTTCTAGATATGTTAACTGTTTGCTTGTGGACCACATAAAGGTGTGTGACCTATGCGCAACTTCAATCTTCTTCAATTGATTCCAGACGCCATTATTACTGCGCTTTCCGCATTTATTAATACTGATTCATGACGGTGAACGTTATCTTTTTATGAGTTCAATTTTGGCAAGAACTACCGCTTCTTACATAAAACAATATCATGTCCCGCAATTGATGGGAATCTCGAAAAGAAATCGTCGAGAATCATGGGAAGCCAACCTAATTTCTTTACTTCTGAAACATGCTCTGATGGCGCCCCAGCGACTGCCAATGTTTCAAACCCATGTTTCTGGAACAGACGCTTAAGTGCCTGTAAGGTGAAAACCCTAATGTGCCTGTTCGCCCAATCCAGCTCGACAACGGTGCCGACATGGTAATAAAAGCTCACTTCACATTGATATGGCTGATATCCCAAGAGCAGGTTGATTCTGCTATGCCAAGCCGCAAGATTTGGCGTGCTCACAAATATCTAGTGCCTAAATAATTAGTGTTTTTTAATTGTTCTAATTC
>CAZIFH010000123.1:0-3065 GCA_964539065.1 uncultured Candidatus Bathyarchaeia archaeon
GGTTTATAATAGGCTTCTTGGATTCTTACGCAACGTTCATAGATAGAAAAAGTTGGCGAGATGGAAAGTGCGTTGTCGCCCTTTTTAAGCGTCATCCTTGAAACCAAATCTATAAGATCATCGCTTCCAGTGCCAATCACAATTTGATTAGGCGAACTCTGAAGATACTCGCTTAGACTCTGCTTAAGTTCTCTGTACTCATCTCTTGGATAGATGCGAGGATCAATTTCATCCACGGTTTCTTTAAGAATTCTTCTAAGGAAATCTAATGGAACAAAAAAGTTTTCATTAGAATTTAATTTAAAGATTTCCCGAGGGTCTTTTCTTAATTTTCTGGCTAATTCTTCAATGGTTTCTCCAACCTCATAAACAGGTAGGCTTCGAGCTTCAGAAAACAATTGTCTGATCGCTGTTTTAGTAGGTTCATTCATTTTTTGAACCGTCCCTCCACTGCCCATGAATGATTTAGCAGCTTTTCTGTTTCAGCCATTGTTTTCAATGGTTCCCTTACCTTATTGAGCCCTTCTTTAGAACACTCTACAATGTTAAACCGCTTAACGAAATCCAGAACTGAAAGCCCAGAATAAACGTGGCAGTATCCTTCAGTTGGTAGGATGTGAAGCGTTCCAAAACAATAGTCACTTGCGGCTACAGGAGTGTAATCGCCAATTAAAATCAATCCTGCAGACATAATTTGTTCAGCAACTTTCCAGCCGTCAGCTGTCAAAATTTCCAGATGTTCAGGAGCAAACTCATTAATAAACCTTACAGCCTCTTCTAAGTCTTTGCAGATGATTATGCAGCCATTTTTCACTAGATTCTGAAAAACCAACTCGTAGTTAGATACATTCTTAACAGTTTTCCATAACTCTTCTATTACAGAATCTAAAATCTTTTTAGAGGTTGTCACGAGAACGGCAACGCCATCTAGATGCTCAGCCTGCGAGATCAAATCTAGAGCTATGATTCGTGCATCGGCTGATTCATCGGCTAAAACAACAATTTCGCTTGGTCCTGCGGGGGCATCGATCGGCAGATCCTTCGAAACTAGTATCTTTGCTGTCATAACAAACCTGTTTCCTGGTCCAACTATCTTGTCAACTGGCTTGATTGTTTCAGTTCCGTATGCCATAGCAGCTATAGCTTGTGCACCGCCAACCCTGTAGATTTCGTCTACTCTACAAATATCAGCGGTCACGAGAATCATCGGGTCAATTTCACCTTCTTTTTGGATTGGTGAACAAACAACAACTTCAGGTACACCAGCAACCTTAGCAGGAATAACGGTCATAATCAGGCTGCTTGGATACACTGCGCTTCCTCCGGGAACATAGCAGCCTAATCTACGTATTGGGCTCACATAGCCACGGATTTTTATTCCCTCAGATTCATAATGGAAGACGATCTTCTGTAGAATTCTTTTTTGCAGTTTTTCGACACGCCTCTTAACAAATTTGATAGCTGAGATTTGTTTCTTGCTAATCTTTCGGTATGCCCTTTTAATATCTTCTCCGCTAACTCTTATTTGGTCGACAGATAGTTCCACGCCTTCAAACCTTTTGGAGTAATCAATAAGTGCTGCATCTCCTCGCGTTTTTACTTCATCAATTATTATCTTCACTTCTTCTCCGGTTTTGTTGTGAAATTTTTTGATATTTGGCCATCTGTTCTTTAAAATTAGAGTACGCGCAGTAAAGTAATCAAGTACTTTTAAACCAAAGTTAGTGCTCAACTCCCGATGTTCCCTCCAATCCCATTTCATCAAGCGGAAGAATCTGCCGAGGCTCATAGACAACCAGTCCTTGAGCCAGTTTCCTCAAAGTTGGAAGGATCTCCATAAACTTTTCTTTTTCAATAATTGTGTTTACAGAAAACCAATCTTTATCTGAAAGCGGAGAAACAGTAGGTCTCTTCATGGCAGGTAAACTCTTCAACAACATATCAAGGTTTTTTGAGTTTACATTAACGAAGATGTGAAGTTTCTTCCTTCCGTCTACAACGCCTCTAAGCAACGTTAAAACGTCAAATATCTTTTCCCGTTTTGTCGGATTCTTTAATGCCTTTTTGTTAGCTATAAGAATGGCTGTGGACTCTATAACTGTTTCCACTGGTTTAAGGTCATTCTGTTCTAGGGTAGACCCAGTTTCAACAACATCAATTATGGCATCAGCATTCTCAGGAGGCTTAGCCTCAGTTGCCCCAAAGGAAAGGAACAGTGCGACCTTAACGTTTTTTCCTTTCTTCCACCAAGGCGTCACTATAAGCGGGTCAGAATTACCGTAAATCTTGCCATAAACAGGATTTCTTTTTATGAAGTCTGCAGAGAGATTGAGGTATTCAGTTGAAATCCTTAAGGGCATTCTTTGTTTAGAAAAGATTTCTAACAATTCTGAAAGAGAATTAATTTCAGTCCAAGGTTTAGGAACTGCTAGAACAAGTTTGACTCGTGAATATTCCAAATCGAGTAGAACCTCCACGTCAACACAAGTTTCACGTAGCCAGTCAACCCCAGTGATGCCTAGATCCTGTAATCCTTCACTAACATAAACTGGGATTTCTTGGGGTCTTAGAATTTTGAGTTCTATCATTGGATCATTCAATGTTGGACGGTATGTTGTTTCTCCATTGAATATCTCATAGCCTGCACGTTCAAGCATTTTAAATGTGGCTTCTGCCAGATGACCTTTTGGAATAGCGAACTTAACTTTCTCCATAATTCATCATCTCAGGTTGATTTGTTATATAAAATAACTTTGCAAAAATAAGTATAAAACTACAAGGCATAAAGTAAATTGTCAAGACCGAGTTTAAAGTGAAACTACAAAATATAAAAATGAACGCAATCGCCTTGTGTGAACTTGATCCCTCATTTTATATCACGTACAAAAATACCCATTTAGTTATTTAGATATAAATCTTTCTGTAGCAGTAAGCAACTCCTAATTAAACAATCTTGCCATCTCTCACTATAGGTTCACATTACATTTTTGAAAAAATACAAATATACGATGTGTCTTTCCTAAGACGTTGAGATGAGAATTCAAGGGTCGATCTTCATTCAAAAA
>CAZIFH010000124.1:0-13197 GCA_964539065.1 uncultured Candidatus Bathyarchaeia archaeon
TTCGCTCTTTTTTCAATTTTTAGCCTATTTTCAGCCTTTTCCCAAATTTGGCTAACGGCGTGTGTTTCTCGGTTATCTGCATGATTGGCGCCTGAAAACAGCGCATTCGATATCCCACAAGCTTAGTTAGTCCACAAAGCAAATATTATACTAAGTACTATTCGGATAAGAGAGAGTAGAAAAATGGAGTTCAAACTAGAAAAAACGAACCTTGTTCTCATAGTCATTGTTCTCGCTTCATGCTGTCTTAATATTTTTATTATATATTCTAATATGAACAATATGCTACCTTCATCGGATGAGCTAAAAAATGTGTATGTAATTAGGAACATTGTTAATGGGAAATTCTCTTTGTATGCTGACCCTCCAATTTTAATTGCGAACCTTCCAAACATCGATTACTTATATGCAGGTCCAAGTGTCATTTTCTTTTTATTCTTTGCACCTTTTGAGTTTCTCGGATTTGAATTAACCAGTCTTCGAGCTATTAATTCTGTATTAGGTATCTTAATTTCTATACCAACGTATTTTATCGCGCAAAAAATAACAGGAAAAAGAATTGGCTTAATATCAGCGCTTATACTGGCATTTAGCCCCATCATTGTATTAGAACAAAGATTCACCTCTGGTTTTTTGATGACTCTCTTAGGTACCATTGCTTTTTATTTTTCTATTCTTGCCAAAGAGAATGAAATTATGAAATACAAAACACGAGCTTGGCTTTTTTTTCTTCTCGCGATGTTAGCAAAACCTAATGTAATTGTGTTGGTTCCCTCCATCGCTGCTCTTACATGTGGATCATTAAAACCTAAAATATTGAAAAACAAAAAAAGGGTTTTATTAGCAATAACGATAATAGTAGTTGCTTTACTGTTTTCACAAAATCTTTATTCGCGGATGGACGGGTTCTTTGGAACTTTTTCAATTGACTTTAACTCAAACCTGAGTAATTTATACAAGTCTTTCTTATCCCCCTTTTATTATATACATGCAGTTTTAATTCTTATCTCATTGGGTATTCCATTATTGTTTCTAAAGAAAAATAAATATAACATATATATTATGCTTGCTTTAACATTCGGATTTATATTATCCATATTCAGCAATGAAACTAATGAAGTTTACAACTTTCTGGTATTATTTCCATTTATGATTATTATTGCTTCTATGGGATTTGAGTTTCCACTAAAAGAAGAAACGGTACCTACAATAGTGTCGTGTGCTGTCGCTATCCTGATTCTTTATTGGATTGTTCCTTATGATCCATTTTTCCAAAGTATCAAAATGATTGAAGTTCCGCAATCTTTAATTTTATTCTGTGGAATAGTGGGCTTTATAGTGGTAGTTTACAAAATTATTGACCATTACATTAAAGGAAAAAAAATTGCATTATTTGGAAAAAGACTCAGCATATCAAATGTTATTTCTATTTTCATTCTCATACTAATTACACTCTCAGAAATTAATATAAGCTATCTTATATCTTCCAGGTTCTCCAATCCCACTGTTTCATCCCTAAAAAATGTAGGTGAGTGGTTTGACGCAAATACACCAGAGAACGTGTGCATAATGACAAATGCTTACTTTGAGATACCTTATTTTGCAAGATTCAGACGCTGTGTAGCACCTACATCTAATATTGCAGACTTCTATGACTATGTGTTAAGAGAAAATTTAGAGTATCTAGCCATCGTCGATAGCTCAAATCTTCGAATCAACACGTATTCTTACTTAAAAAGTTTCTTTAAATATTCACCACTTTTCTTCGAAAAGGAAATTGAAGGCAAAGACAACGACAGCAATCGTTACATAATTTTAAGAAAAACAGAGTTGGCAGATCCTGCAAATATCTATGTTGCTGGAAGTGATTATGTTTCATCCTATAAATCACGTAAAGAAACAATGATGGGCAACGATTCTGAAGAAATTTTACGGGTAATGTCGGGCGGAAATGTCACGTATAGCATATATATGCCTGTTACATTAGAGACTCCTTGGATGATATGGCTTTATGCGAAAGGAAACAGAATGGCTACATTAAATGCAGATATAGGAGGTTATCATACTGTAATTCTAAATGGAACAAATACATATATCTTTTTTCAGTTGTGGTCATGTACAATTAAAAAAGGATTTTTTAATTGCACTTTCTCCAATATTGGAGCTGGATCATATTATATATATTATATCCAATTTATAAATCAGTTTTCTAAAGAAAGCACGCTTGAAGTTGAAGGGGAAACCTACACGACCTTTAATGGCAGGGTTGATATGAGACTTGGCGGTTCGTTATGGTTTGATAATACTCCATCCGCAGCATCGAATAACGCTTATGTGGGTATTCATCCTGAATCCACAATCTCTTGGGTATTAAATATACCTTACACAGGCACATGGCGTATTGCAGCAAGAGTACTCCCTGAAAAAGGTAGAAACTTTGATTTTTACATTGATGGGGAAATGGTTAGCAAAGTAATGTTTACTGCACAAAATATAGGCATGTGGGAATGGACAAACCTCTTTAATGGAAACATTGAGGAAGGGATACATATCTTAACAATAAAGGCATCAAAAGATACTATGATTGTCTTCCTAGATGAAATAATATTGGAACGTGTTCTAGAACAGTTGGTAGCTCCTACTGGACCTCAAGACTCGATTTCCTCGGTGAACCTAAATGATAAAATCTAAAATCCTAACGGTAATAGACCTAAGAAAAAAAATAGTTCTATTATCCATAATTGTTATTATAACTATAATATCTAGGTTATATCTAATTATGTTGATAATTGATTTCCGAGATCCCGATACAGCTCTTTATGCGACTATTGCAAGAAGTATATTACATTTGAGGTTTGAGTGTTATTGGCTTTACCCCCAAAACTTGGCATATGCCCATCAAATGACATACGTGCCATTCCCTTGGTCGCCACATCCATTACTGCCATTTCTAATTGCTTTTTCATTTCTAATTTTTGGAGAGTCCATCTGGTCTGTCAACCTTGTTGCAGCAATAGCCGGAGCTCTTGCTTTAGTGCCCACGTTTTTTCTAGCATCTCGGATTTTCAATACAAAAACAGCAATTCTCGCAATTTTTTTATATCCATTAATTCCTATTGAAATGTATTATTCTTCGAACGCAAATATTGACATAATTTCAATTCCTTTTGCAATGGCGACACTATATTATTATGTGAAAATGCTTGATGAAAAAAAGAATTATATAACTCCCTTGTTCGGAGGCGTTTTTCTTGGACTTTCTTTTCTAAGCAGAGAGTCAGCAGGCGTTGCTCTTGCTATAGCTCTTTCTATATACACGATAGTATGGAATAGGCATATCTTTTTAGATAAGAGATTATGGGTAGCTTTTTCATGTTTCATGTTGGTTATTATGCCATGGCTATGTTACAATCAACTTACCTTTGGCGTACCAATAACCGTCGCAACCGCCAATATCGCTCCCTTTGGTACCTCGATCCTCGCAAATCGTGAAATATGGATTGCAAGAGCGATAAACTTCCTCTATGCATATCCTTATGTTTTGTATCTAATGGTTCCACTGCTATCATTTTTTGCCGCAACATCGATGTTTCTTACGAGACATGAAGGAAAACATGTTAATATAGTATACCTATTCATTGCAATGATTTTTGGCATGTATTCATTTGCAGCGGGGAATCTACCACAACATAGGTTCATAATAATCTTGTTACCTTTAGTATCTATTTTAGCATCCAGTTCGATTCTTAAGATTCAAAGCCTAGTAGAGCAGAATTCGGGTGTAAATAATCAAAGAAATATTTTCGTTTTTGTGATTGTTACTCTAAACATTCTTTCCCTAATGCCGCAAATTGTTAATTTGCCGATGATTAATAGTGTAAGTTTTAGTTCTCAGCGCGGATATTGGCCAATGCATATGTGGATAAAAAATAACACGCCTCAATCTTCAATAATCATGACCGCAGACCCAAGATTTGCTTTTTTTACTGATAGGGCAGGAGTACAGATACCTTCGGGATCTCTTGAAGACATAATTGATATTATCAAACTGTTACATGTAGATTACTTGGTTATCGATGAATATGCTTGTACGCGATGGAAAGCATTGAACCCCTTATATTCACAAGATCATGACGTATTAAAAGAATTTAAATTAATTTATATTCAACAAAATCCCAAGATAGTTGTCTACGATGTTTCATCTTTTTGGCAAAACGGAGAGGTTTGAGCTCTTGAAAATTAAACATATCTCTATTATTATAAAACAAAAAACCTTAGTCTCATTAGGAGAGTTGTGTATATTTTTCGCAATCATGTTAGTTATTGTCCTGTCTCCAAACTACTTGTACAGAAAGTTCATATATAACATTGGGTTCGATGGTATAATTGGGAAGATAGATTTTTCAAGACTATTTCTAGACATGGCTTATCTGAGTAATATTTTTGCCTTACTCCTTCTTTATATCGGTTCAGTTTTAATAGAAAAAAGTTTTAAATCGAAAAAACAGATTGACGGTTCGAAACATTGGTCTACAATACAATTAGTCGTTCCTGTTTTGTGCGTTATCTTAATATTTTATTCTTACATATCGTGTATTCTTACTATCAAAACTCCTGTATCATACGGATTCCATTATCCTAGTATAGTACGACTCTACCATATGATCATCGATTCTAATCTAGGGCTTCTTATCACGTTGGAATCTCTTCTTCTCGTTTTTCTTTATGTTTTGAACCGCGATTATGTTCTAAGAAACAACAAAAAGGTAGGAAATGGCACTTCACCATAATAATAGTAGTTATAGAACGCTTCAATGATGGCTAAGATTCTCATAAATCTCTTCATATTTCCTGATCGTGGAATTCCAATTGTAGTTTATGGAAATAAGATTCTTGGCATTGGTGGCCAAGATTTGACGCGTTCTGGGATTTTTGATTAGAAATTCCATAGCTTCTTTTAGCATTTTCTTATCTCCTGGTGGAACAAGTATTCCCGTTTTACCATCTATTATGTAATCCTTTATTCCCCCAACTTTTGATGCTATAACAGGAATTCCGCATGAACATGCTTCCATTGCTGAGCCTCCACCTGACTCGCTTAGGGATGGAAGAACAAATATATCAGCCGCTGCCAGCAATTTGGGGATTCTCTCTCGAGCCTGCCATCCAGTAAAAAGGATTTTGTTTTGAGATTTTTTTGCGATCTTTTCTATTTCATGTCTTAAAGGTCCATCACCGACCAAAACCAGAACATTCTTTTGGTGTTCTGATTTTAATTCGGTGAAGGCTTGAACGAGAGGAACCAAGCCTTTACCTACTGTGAATCTACCCACAAACATGATAATATTTACTTCTTCATCGACACCTAACCATTTTCTTATAATTGTTCTTTGTTTTATAAATGGTCTAAAAATGTTGGAATCCACTCCCCAAGTTATTGTTCTGATTTTTTCCTCATTAATTTTGAGCCGCAGAGCACTCGAAACATGTGATGGAAACGTGATTATGACCTTATCAGAATATGATAAAATTCTTTTTCCCAAGGTCCAAGAGTAAGCCTTAGCCATAGAGTCCATTAATACATTACCAAAGGTTTCATTTTCTTCTACGCCAGGAAAACCATCCGTTGTTAAGACACAAGGTATCCTTGTTTGCCTTCGGATTACTGGAAGGGAAATAGAAGTCAAGTAGTGATATGTGTGATAATTAATTATTGCTGGCTGTATCCTATTGATGGTTTTCCATACTAATTCAGTAAATCTGACTGGAAATTGATATTTAAAGGAAAAGAGACGGATTGGAAGGCAAGGTGAGCGAAAGACTTCAACACCATTGATATCTTCCTTTTTATTACTCCCAAATCTTTGTAGTGTTACAACAAAAACCTCATGCCCCTTCTTCACCAAACGTTGACATAATTCAACGGGACCACTTCTTCCAATAAAAGGGTTAACTTGAAAGAGAGGAGTGACCCAAAGAATTTTCATTATTGAGCCCATATTAGCGTCCTTTATTTTCTCCAATAGACGGTAGGAAGTATCGTATCTTTCTTTTTATCTATTCTTTCTTTCCATCTTTGAAGTTCTTTTAATGTGATTTGCAGTTCGTCGTCCAGCTTGTTTGTAGGTCTGAACCCTAACTTGTAAAGTGTGTCGTGGTCTGGGTTGTAATAGTGCTCTTCAGCTTCTACTCGTGGGTTCTCAATGTTCCAGATCTTTGCATTTAATCCAAGTTCACCTGCCACCTTAACCACGTGCTCAGCCAATTCGTTAACTGAATAACACTCGTCAAACTGGTTGAAGACTCGGTACTCGCCCCTATCTGGAGGGTTCTCAACAGCAATAGTCAAGCACTGCATGCTATCTCTCAAGGCAATATAACCCCTAGTCTGACCTCCTTTCCCATACGGGGTCAGCTCATGGCCGATCACGGCTTGAGCGCAGAAACGATTCAAGGCTGTTCCCCAAACTTCGTCAAAGTCGAAACGAGTCAACAGCTCATCTTTGGTCATCTCGTCGGTTCTAATGCCATGGACCACTCCCTGCATGATGTCAGTGCTTCGCAGATCCCAAATCTTGCAGGCGAGCATGATGTTATGGGTGTCGTGAACCTTCGTTTGATGGTACCAGGAGCCAGGCTGTCTTGGGAAGGGCAGGCGGTCTTTACGTCCTCTATATTCTATCTCGAAGAAGCCTTCTGGAATGTCGATGTTGGGCGTGCCGTACTCACCCATCGTACCCAGCTTGATCATATGGCAGTCAGGCGCAAACTTGTGCATGGCATAAAGTAGATTATTCGTCCCCACAATGTTGTTCATCATCGTTTCGTTACAGTGATGCACATCTATCATGCTGTAAGGTGCGGAGGGAATCTCACCAAAGTGGACTATGGCTTCAGGCTTAAAGTCCTTAACAACTTGAAATGTGAAATCTACATCCCTTAGGTCTCCAAATGCAAATTCTATGGCTTTGCCAGTTTCTTTTTCGAAAGCTACTAGACGTTCTGCGGGTGTCTTGATTGGCGTTGCGCTCCATGAACCAATTTCAGCTACTCTGCGCCGTCTTGAAAGGTTGTCTACTCCATAGACAGCATGTCCTCTCTTCGTCAAGTGCATAGCTAAAGGCCAGCCGAGGTAGCCATCCATCCCTGCGATCATAACTTTCAAACGTAACACCTTTTAACTACTTTAAAGTAGTTAAAAATCTATATATTTTCTTTTTATATTTTTCGGTTCTTAAGGTTAAACGCTGAATGCTTTATAGCAGGTTTTGCAGGGCTCAGGAAGTGGACTGGAAATCATCTCCTCTCTGAATCTTTCCAAATCTTCAAATCTAAAAATCATCTCTTTTAGTGTTAACCTCTTCTCGAATTTCCGTCTAAATGCTTGGTATTCTTCCTTCTTCCATATTTCAAGTAGCCCTTCTTCTCTAATTTTGCCAAAATATGTTCTTGGAAGAACATGTTTTCTACCACAAAAGATCCTTGGAAAAAAATCCTTAACAGGAGGATTAAGATAGACGCAGGGCGAGACAAAACCTTCGCAGGACACGTAGACGTTGTGGAGGGGATCTTCCTCGCATATCAATGCTTCTTCTGTAATTAGCTGTGATGAACGAAATTTTACATCAAGATTCTTCGCGAGACGCTCAGCTTCACCAATTATCTTTTCGAGCTCTAGTTCTTCTCTTTCATGCGAAAAAGCTTTAATCTGATCGTGGTAAGGTGTAACTACATAAGCTAAGTTAGTGGCTACAATCTCATCCACCTCAAGGTCTGCTGCGAGCCTCACCGCAAGAGGTAACTCCTTCAAATTTCCTTTAGTCATCAAAAACAAAAGAAGAACCTTTGGGTAGACAACTCCAGTATTTTTCTTAAGACGGACAAGACTTGTTATATTTTTCATGGTCTGTTCAAAATGTGATCCAGCTCTTATTGTTTCATGAGTCTCTTTTGTTGCGCCAGCAACTGAAATGCTTAAGATATCTAAGCCAGCTTGGATTAAGCTTTTCGCCTTTTTTTCTGTCAACAACAAACCGTTTGTAGTGAAACCCACTGAACAGCCACGGTCTTTCGCTATGTTGATCATATCGTGGATTCTTGGGTTTAAAAGCGGTTCGCCCCATCCTGAAAGATAAACCAAATTAGTATAGCCAAAATCATGGCTTATTTTCTGAAATACTTTAAAAGGCATGCTCATAGAATTCCACTGATTTCTGAGAGCCGTTCTTGGGCACATGGTGCAATGTAGGAAGCAATCAGACGAAACTTCGATCTGGATGCAATTGAATATTCTGTGGCTATTGCTCCTTTTATGATCTTCAAGAGATCCATGTGTAAGTTGAGGAAACGCTTCAACGATGCTTTTGTAAAGTTTCTGAATCTTGCTCAAATTGATCTATTCCACATGAAATGTCTTTAATATATAAGACTCGTAATGTTCTAAACCATATTATAATTTTGTGTAAAAAGGTAAACAAACAGTCGTAAACTTGCATCTTAGCATGCATCGTGGAAATAATATAAATTGATATACTTGGATGCATCTAATATTTCAATAGATATGGAATATCAAAACGATATCTATCAAATTATCTCTCTTCTTACAAGTATTGGTCTGAATGAATATCAAGCGTCTGCTATATCCTACCTCCTAGTTCTAGGCGAAACCAAGGCAACAACATTAAGTCAATCAAGTGGCATTCCAACCGCCAGAATATACGACATTTTAAAAGATCTGGTCAAGAAAGGTTTAGTGACAAAAAAGCATGGTAAACCTCAAATGTATAGATCGCGTCCACCTGAAGAAATAATCAGTATTCTAATGGCGATACAACGAAATAATCTTAGAAAGAATATTGCCCTTTTGGAATCTAAAGCCAAAGATTTCACAGATATTGCATACAGAATCTATCTTAAGGGCTCAAAGGGCGCTCCAACTGTTCCTTTATTCCGTGCTGTTAGTGTTGGAGATTCCTCGTTGGAAGAGACAAGAAAACTTTATGATGTTGCTAAAGAAGAAATACTTATATTTTCTAAAGCCTTAGAATATTTTCCTCTAGTTTCAGAAAACCTAAAGGCAGCGTTAGAAAGAGGCGTTTCAATAAAAATTATCTTAGTCAGCCCAGAAGTTATGGAACTAAAGGATAGAGAAAAACAGAAAATAATAGTAGAAAGCATAAAAAGATTACTCGGTAAGAGCGTTATGTTCAGATTCTCTGACGAAGTTCCCATTCGAGGGTCTATTGTTGATCCAAATAGGGAGGGACGTGCAATTTTTCTTGTGGAGGATCCGGGGATTCCATTCTTCCTAAGAGAGTTAGCAATTACCTCACATTATAGTTTCGTAAAAGGCTTAGCCATAATGTTTAACCTTATATGGGAATACAAGTCTAAACAACTAGAAAAATAACTCTTTTAAGACCAAGAAAAACTGGATCAAATGGTTCCCCTTCATTCTGCTTTTTCCATACGCTCTCGGTTTAGTTTTAATCTTGATATCAACAACTCGGGCTCCTAGTTTGAAAGCCTCCAAGACAAACGTTCCACACACACATTCACCCTTAACGTTCATTTTTTTCGCAACATCTTTCGTAATGGCCTTGAAGCCTGAACTGGCGTCTTGAGTATTTACCTTTGCACGCGTGAGTATCGTTAGAATTTTCTCTGAAAAAGATGATAGCCTTTCTCTTGCGCCAATTACCAAATCAGCTTCATCATCAAGAATCGGTTTTACTAAACGAGGAATGTCATCGGGTTCGTGTTGCCCATCAGCATCCATAATAACAATAACTTCTCCCTCAGCGTATTTGAGTCCCGTTCTAAGGGCATGAATATACCCTTTGTTCGCTCTATGAGATATTACTGTAGCACCGTGTTTCAGAGCATTTTCAGCGGTTTTATCCTTGCTTCCGTCATTAACAACGATAACGTCGTCTACATATTTTCTTACCTTTTGGACAATGTTGCCTATCGTTCCTTCTTCGTTAAATGCAGGCAAAATAACAGTTATGCTTCGTTCTTTTCTATTCTGACTGGTCATCTTCTTCCCTATTAAATATTAAAATCTTCGGTGACACTTAAGTATTAATATAAAAAAAATTCTCAGGCTGAAGGGTAGTGCTTCAGTAAGAGATTTGTGACAACGTCTTTGGTCTTAGACAGGTGATGGAAAGAGTATGCCCCCGAAGAATAGGTAGGCTGATGCCAATGAAATAATCAAGTCTAATATGCTAGCTGCAAGAAACACTAGAAGTGGCTTGCCGCCTCCAATATTGACTAGTTCCTTTATTTTTGTGTCAAGTCCTATGCAAACGAAGGCCATGGCGAAAAACCATCCGCGAATTTCCTTGGTGATGCCCAACACTGCGTTTACTGATTTATCACCCATTGTGGGGATAAGCAAGAATGAGAATACTAGGGAGGCAACGATGAACCCTGTGATAAATTTTGGGAACCTATACCATATTTCTATCAGCTTCGGTTTTTCTTCTGTTTTTCTTTCAACCTTGAGAGTCCAATACAATGCTAGCAAGAAGGCTGCAACCCCAATAAGCACGTTTTGGGACATCTTGATTATGGACGCAATTTGCATCGCCTTGTCACTGTATAATGCGCCTGCTGCTACAACCGCAGGGGTCGTGTCAATTGTTCCACCAATCCATGCGCCGGCGACAGCTGCAGGCATGTTGACGGCTCTCGATATCATAGGCATGAATAGAAGCATAGGTATCGCAAAAAGTAAGACCAGAGAAATCGTGTGGCTCACTTCTTTTGGATTTCCCTTAACAGCGCCTCCTGCGGCAATAGCTGCGGAGACTCCGCAAATTGATGTTGCACTTGCCAGTACCGCTGCAAATGACTTGCTTAATCCAAGTTTCGTGGCAAGGTAATAGCAGAAGTACCATACTATGAAAAGCCCAATAGTGATTTCAAACAGTCCAAACGCTCCTGCAGATAAGATAACGTTGAATAGGATTTCGGCGCCCAACAGGACGAGTCCAATCTTGATAAATAACTCGGTTTTTACTGCTGACTTAAGCCATTTTGGTGTGCCGATGGTATTGGAAAAAGCCAATCCCAAAATCAGTGCCCATAGCACATATTCAAGTCCCCATGCGTTGATTTTTTCTTGTTTAGATATAAGCAAAGAGCAAAAGGCAATGAGGAATAGCAGTGGGAACCCAGCCAAGTATCCCTTGATTTTCTCCTTCATAACCAAGATTGGCAAGACCGACAACATAAGCAAGGCAAGGCCTAGCAAGACAAAGTAGGGCACATCAACCAGTGATATAGCTAGAGATGGATTATCTATCCATTTACCTATTTTTGGCAGCCACGTAATTATTCGAGACGAAGCTAACGTCAAGACAGCAAAGCCAAGCCATACTGCCCACCAATCCTCTTTTTTATACAGTGAAGACCAGTCTATCGCTCCTTTGGTTTTTTTCTCCTTAAGTTCACTCAAATTATCTCACCAAGTTTATTTACTACTGTGTAGTAGTAAATAGATTCATCTTATAAAATTTTCGGAATCAGCATAGGAGCCGAAAAGCTGGATTCCAGCAGAAGCTGGATACATGATAGTCTTTGCTAAGTTGAAGAAATAAGTTTCAAGAGGCCTTGTCGGAACCGTTATTGGTACATTAATTGGCGTAAAAAGCCTAAAGTTTACGTATGAAGAATGAAAAAATATAGAGGGGGTAGGGTGTATAATGAAATTTTCACGACTATATATGGCAGAGCTCCACATTCAAAAGATTAGTTTAAACCATCGAGGTCGACATGCAGAAGCTCCGCAAGAAACTGTTGGACGATCTCCCCCGAGATCTTCAAAATCGTTAAATCTTCATCTTAATCCCGCCCAATTCATCTAAAAACTTCGCCAAAGGATCCGCAACCGTTTTCAGCGGCCAGGAGGTGCAGAAAAGGCAGGGACTGCTTGATGTAATGATGTCCATTTTTTCTTAAGGTTATTTATTTTTAACAATAGTGAAATTTAAAGGGATTTAGTAATACTAGCGTTAATTACGAACAATGAAACGTTTCCCAGAGACATACTAGCCGATTTAACAAAATAGCTAGACCGAAAAGAAGCATACGCTATAAAGGGGCCAAGGCAATCGGGGAAGACGACCCTCCTAAAAATTCTCCAAGAAAAGTTGAAAACTCAACAATAATGTTTGTTCCAACACACTACATTTAGTCTAATAAGCTGCAATCAGGCTCTAAAGCCTCTATTAATCTAAAGCGTTTACGAGCTTTCAACTTTTGAATGCTTAAGGCTTCTCGCACATAAGACAAGCGCATACGTATACGCGTAGAAACCAGGTTTGATAGAGCCCTGCAAGTCCTTTGAGAGTGAGAGTGAAAGAAACATAAATCTCATAAACAATGTTTATTCAGTGAAAGGCAAAATGGACACTCAAGTCACACTTGAAATGATTTACGATGAAGTTAAAAGAATAAACGAGCGTCTAAGACTCATCGAAGACATAATTGAGGAAGCTGTCACAAAGGGACTCCCCGAAGTAACGCTCAGCAAAGAGAAAATGAAGGAAATAGAACATTCAATCCAAGAAATGAAAAAAGGAAGCTACGTAACGCTTTAGGAACTCAACAGTGCCTAAATACAAAGTTATAGCTCATAAAAGGGTTCACAAATTCATAAGCAACCTAAAAGAATAAAACTTCAAAGACAGGATTAAAGATCAAATAGCAAAACTTGAAAATTACCCCATAACCCTAAGAGAAATGGACATTGAAAAAGTTAGAGGTTTGGACAAAACTTTCAGAATAAGAATAGGTAAATACAGAATAATATTCCATGTCGACAAGACCGAAAAGACAATCTACATTACACACGTAGAAACTAGAAGAAAGGCATACACGAAACTAAGCTAAATTCTCACCTCATTCCTAAAAGCCTTAACATGAACGGAAACCCAAACTCAACACCCAACAAGCCATAAGTTTAGTGAAATCCATGCATGGAGGCAGCGTTCTTCTAACAGATGAGGATCGAGCTCTCCTTCTAAAGGTAAGTGGTGAAAGTTATGGAAGAAACTTTGAACGTGGATGAGCAAGGCAGGGTTGTTCTTCCCGCTCACATTCGAAAGACTATTGGAATCAGAGGTAGAGGGAAACTGTTAATTAGGCGTGAAGGTTCCAAAATAGTGCTTGAACCGTTTCCTGAAAGCC
>CAZIFH010000125.1:0-8337 GCA_964539065.1 uncultured Candidatus Bathyarchaeia archaeon
ATTTTATAGTAATTTCCTGGCCGCTTGCTATATTTATAACCTTTCCTCTAGTCTCTTTTGTTTGGTAAATTTTAACAGCAGCATCAACAGTGTCTGTTACATACGTATAATCACGGGTTTGTAATCCATCCCCCTCAATTACTGGAGATTCACCATTCAGAATTTTTCTTATAGTTTGAGGGATTACACCAGCATAAACTCCTTCATTCTGTCTTGGACCGTAGTTGTTAAATGGTCTTATAATTGATGCATCAACATCAAAAGTCCTATAGTAAGAAAGAACTAGATGATCTGAAGCTATCTTACTTGCACCATATGGTGTTGAAGGTTCAACTGGATGAGACTCATCCATTGGAACCTGCTTTGCGTCGCCATATACTTCAGACGAAGAAAAATGTATTAACGTATTAAAGAATTCCTTTCTTAATAATTCACATAAAGTGGATGTAATCATCACATTAACGTCATAAGCCAATTTTGGTTTGATAAGTGACGCAGGTAGACAAATTACAGCAAGATTGAAAACAATTTCAATTTTTTCATTCTTAAGAATTTTCTTCATTATTTGCATTTTCGATGCATCTTGGTTATATACTTTTAGGGTAGGAAGTACTTTCTTAGCCTCAGACAAGTTTCTTATTTTTTCCTGGCCTAAAAAAAAATTATCCACCACAATAATATTCGCTGGTTTTTCCTTAATCAACCTATCAACAAGGTGGCTACCTATGAATCCGGCACCACCAGTCACCATTATTCTTCTATTTGTCAATTCCATGCTTATACCTCCCTTTTTACTTCCTCATACATTAAATTTCTGAAATTACTGAACAAATATATTGATTTTTTTGTAAATAGATTTCTATAATCCTTGTGCTGTTTGATCTATTTACCTGAAAGGTTCTTTTTGACAAAATTTGAGAAATAAAACCTAACTATTTTCATGCTGAGAAACTTCAAAATGCGCATAAATCTCTTTTAATTCTTCTCTTGATGGAAAATTAATCAGAACTGCTTTGTTTCTTCCATGGTAGACAAATAAACTTCCAGCAGCACAAGCAGATGCTCCTCTTTTAACTGCCTCTAAAAAATCTTGAATTTTCCCTGCGCCTCCACACGCAATAACGGGTATTTTGACTGCCTTCGATACTCTGGAAATCAAGTCAAGGTCGTAGCCAGACATTGTTCCATCCTTAGATATGGATGTTAATAATATTTCGCCTGCTCCTGCATTTTCAACTCTTTTAGCATAATCTATAGGATCCAAAAATGTTGATTCAGTTCCACCTTTTATATAAACAAATTTGTTTACATCGATTGATACGATAATACTTTGTGCGCCAAACATTTTTGACGCTTTTTCAACAAATAACGGATTTTTATAAGCATATGTATTTATTGCAACCTTCTCGACACCTATTTTAAGCAAAAATTCAATGTCTTCCAATGTTCTAATTCCACCACCATAGCATAAAGGCATAAAACACTCGTCAGCGATTTTTTTTACCATTTCAAAGGAAGGGTTTATACCTTCTTTTGTGGCTGCAATATCCAAAATTATTAGCTCATCCACTTCTTTTTCATTATATATCTTGACAGCATTAACCGGATCACCTATGTAATTTGGATTTTGGAATTGAACCGTTTTAACCAGCTTTCCATGAGAAAGTAGAAGACATGGTATAACTCTAGTCATAAGCATAGATTACATCTCTGAAAAATTCTTTAGCAAAGTCATTCCAAATTTATGACTTTTTTCAGGATGAAATTGGACACCTATAATGTTATCTTTTTGTATTGCTGAAGCAAAATCATATCCGTAATTAGTGATTGCAATTACGTTAGATGTGTCATTACATACAACATGGTATGAATGAATAAAGTAGAACCTCTCTCCCTTAGGCATGTTCTTAAAGATGGGCTCATCTTTATGGGTCAACGTATTCCAACCCATATGAGGAACTCTTAGGTTTGTCTTGAATTTTATTGTCTCTGCATCTATCCAGCATAAACCTGGAAGTATACCTTCCTCACTTCCTTTTGTGAATAGTTGCATACCGAGGCAAATACCCAGAATCGGGATTTTATCAATCAACGCTTTCTTCGAAAGGATGTCTTTCAATTTTTTTGAATGAAGTTTATTCATAGAATTATCAAAAGATCCTACCCCCGGAAGAATTATTCGTTCTGCAGTTTCTATGTCGCATATGTCCGATGTTATTCTGGATTTAACATTAACTTTCTTAAGCATGTTGAATATTGATCCAACATTGCCTCCTAAATCTATAATCGTGATCATTTCTTCTCTTACCTACTTGCAGTATTTTATGTAAAAGGTTTTAGGAACACGATTTAACTTATACATTAACCAAAAAAATGGTCTAAGTTTCTTAAAAGTTCCTAGATATGTTTCATAATCTCTAAAAGATTTTTTGGGAAGATTCATTAATTGATTGAATGCATCGTCTGATAAACTAAGTCTTTTTTTAACTTCGTCAATTATATCTTCTTCACATACAGGAGGGTTGCTTAGTTCCTTTAAAGCGTCTTCTCTTTTCATATTTCCTGAACGAACAAGCGCGGAAAACTCTACGTATCTTAAATCTATACCGAATTTTCGCGGTAGAATATAATTGTCACAAAAAACTGTGTATCTATTTTCCATGTGATGACCGCTGTACCATTGCCATCCAAATTCCTTTTTCAAAAATTCCATAACTTCCTTTTTGTTATAATCTACGTAGTAAAGTGGACGCATACGCTTTATATCTGATAACAACCAACGCATCCATTTTGACAACCAAAGATTTGGAAAGGTTTTCATTTTCATTGTACCAAACTTTCTATGAATATCTGCAATATATTTGCCATCGAAGTAGAACCAACCTAGAGGGGTAAATCCCTCTGTTCGGAAAGAATGTGCATCAAAAATATACTTTATATTATATTTTTCCGCAGCCAAATAAAGAGTCGTTACTAAAGCGATGTCCGTTAAGGCATCTATTTCTGGAACTGACGCCTTTAAAAAGGAAAGAGAGAGATCATTCCACTCATCACTATCAATAACATAGGTATAAAGGTCAAACCCTAGATTGCTCAACATAGTATCAATGTTTTCAACAGAAATTTTCGAATTCCATGTGTTGTCAAAGTGAGCTGCAAGTACTCTTAACCCAAGTTGCTTTGCTTTATAAAGAAGAAAAGAGGAGTCGCATCCTCCACTAACACCAATTACACAGTCGTATTCGCTGTTTCTTCCAGCTTTCTTAGCTTCGTTTGCGATCCGTTTTAGATACGCTTCTCCTTCTAAACCAGTAGGATATTGCTTCTCCATTTCGTCATACATTTTGCAGTAATTGCACACACCTTTCGAGTCAAATGATATACCAGGTATTGCGTCATTATAGACACAGCGAACACACGTTTGCATTTTTATCACCTTTTTAATGACTTTATTATTCTAATTGGCACTCCAGCTGCCATTTTACAATCTGGAATATCCTTATCAACGACACTATTGGCGCCAATGATGACATTTGAACCTATCTTAACACCTGCAAGAACAACACTGCCATCTCCTATCTGTGTATTATCTCCAACAGTTGTTGATGCAATAATTTTTGGTTTTCCAAGAGCAGTTCTATAAGAAGTGTCATGTGTATATATACGAACAAAACTGGAAATAACGGAATTATTGCCAATGGTTAATTTTACACCTTCATTTAAAGCTTCTAATAAACAATAATGTCCTACCCAAACATTTTCACCAAAATAGACATTGCCTAAGATCAAAGTTCCTGTTCCCACAAACTTAGGCTTGTGGTTTGGGCTTTCAAGCATGCCATTAACACCTAGTAACTAAACCATATCCTCAGCAACTGATATAAATCTATTTTTATGCAAGACAATGGTATAGTATAAGAATTTTATGAATCATTTCATAGAATAGTGGTCATTTAAACATTCTTATCGTAATTTAGTGCTTTCTTTGCATCATTTTTTTGTATATATTATGCCACCTTTTAGCAACTCTTTTTTGGTTACAAACTTCTACAATTACCTGTCTAGACTCCTCACTTATTTTCTTTTTAAGCTCTTGGTTTTGAAGAAGATACACTATTTTTTCAGCTAAGTCCGTATGATCTAATTGTCTATATGTTAAGCCTCTAAAAATACTATGATTAATACTTGAATGATCTGGCAAAATTTGTGGAGTACCGCACGCCATAGCTTCCCTAGTTGTTTGCCCTATGCCCATACCTCCCTTCCTTTTTATGATCCTTCCAAAAAAGTAAGCGTAGTCAGAAACAGTATCAACAAAAACATCAACGCTAGCTAAGAACATAGGCATTTTATCATATGGAACTTTTCCTATGAAAATCGTATTCTTTGAAACATCGAGCTTATTAGCTAAAGACTTGAGGTAATTTTCAAGTTCACCGCCGCCCAAAAAGATAAATCGAACGTTAGGTATTGTTTTCGTCACTAGAGGTATTGCTCTTACAAGAACATCCACATTATAGTTTATTTTCCAGCTTGAAGCACATAGCACAGAATAACAACTGTTAATCCCAAGTTCTTTCTTAAAACTCTGATTTTTTGCCTCTGGAGAAAACTTTTCTACATCGACTCCCCATTCCTGTACAAATATTATTTCTGGATTGCAACCTAGTTCTATCAATGTCTTTTTTCCAACTTCATCAGCAATATGAACTATGTCTGCTTTGTTCAAAGCTATTTGTAGGGATGTGCGGTAAATAAAAGATCTTTCTGGCGAAATTAAAATATCACTGCCCAATACGCTCATAATAACTGGATGAAAGCCTGAAAAAGCGGCGTAAATACCATAATGGGAAATATACATTGCATGTAGAATATCTGGATTTATCTTCTCGATCATTCTTCTTATGTCAAATGTCCTGAGGAGGTAAGCAAATTTAAACCTATATTCTAATCCATGGATGATGATGTCATCTATAGGATAAGGTCTATCAAAAGTGATTAGATGGACTTCGTGACCCATATCCGCAAAAGCCTTTATCCATCTTATGGTGTGAATTCCTCTACTTGCAAGAAAACACAAAATCAAGTTTTCTCTTCACCAAATATGTTTTTAAGGAAAATATAGATTGTTGCTAAGTAAAGAAGTTTACTTACATTGTCTTTTTCACCGTTAATTTGTTCTTCTAAGAGTCGATAAACATACTCACTGTTGAACAAATTATTTATTGGCGAGTTTTCAACTAGGACTTTATAAAAAAATCTTTGCCAATCAATATTTGTCTGAAACCATTGATAAAAATTAACATAGCTTTTATTTTCTTTTGAACAAAGATGTCCTCTAGTATACTTTCTTATTTTATTTCTGAGAATGACTTTTGCCGTGTTGTATTTTGAGAAAAAATTCCAAAGAAATATAGGTAAATCTGGTCGCGCCATTGTTTTGTTATAGGGAATTTTAGCCATTTCTGGTGCAATTTTCTTTAAAAATTTTCTATAAAGCATATGATGTAGTCTCTTTTCCGGAGGAATCGTCAGCAGCACAGTAACAAAATTATTATCCGCAGTTGGATGAGTTACTTCAACAAAATTTCTAACAGTTATGTCTCCAACTTGAGTATATGCCATGTGTACATTCATGGCAAACTCGTCACACTTATTTCCATATTCTTTAGACTGTATATTGGTGTATTCTTCATTAAAAAGTCTTAATGGTATGTCTTTAACTTTTTCATAGTATTCCGGTGTAAGTAGCTGTTTAAGATTGTCGTTAGCATAAAAATATCGAACATATGGCTTACTTCTTAGCAAAATGTTCAAATAGTCTGAGTCTGTTCCTTTAAAAAAAACCTTATTTGGTGTAAGATAGCTTCCTCCTAAGGTGATATCCAAAGCAAATCCGTCAAGTATTACATCAGTACTTTTTTTAGATTCTCTGATAACTGGATATGCGTAACCTTCACCGACATAACTATGTCCATCTGATAGAAGCACTTCTTTTTCTGCATACTGCAACACTAGCTCAGGTGTAATATCTATAAGCATGTGATTTTTTATGCCCAGTTTTTTTGTGACTTGTTTTGCAATTTTTGTTTCATTACACTCTTGATTTCCCCATGTTATTGCATTTATGCCATTTCTTCTTTCTAGAACGCATGTTGATAAAACTGTTCTAGAATCAAGTCCACCACTTAAAGTCACAGAATACCTTAAATTGTCTTGTATTCTAATTTTCACTGCATGCCTGAATGATGTAATAAGCTCATTGACTAGTTCATCGTCTGTTTTTGAATAGTCAGATTGATAAGTGAATCTCCAATATTTTGTTGTTGAGATTTTGTCTCCATCAAATAAGATAATTGAAGCGGGTTCAATCGTACGTATGCCTCTAAATAAAGTTCTACCACCAAAAAAATCGCCAAATGAAAGAAAACTAATTATCCCTTCATCGTCGATTTCCCGCCTGAAAGTTGCATCCTGCAAAATCGCTTTTGGTTCTGGTGCAAGATAAAAACTTCCATTTTGCATTGCATAATAATGTGTTCTAAAGGCAAATCGATCGTTTGCTATTATTGTTTTTCTTTCTCTAAAATCCTGTATTAAAAGAATGAAGTTACCATTTAAATTTGGAATGAAATCAATGCCATAATTTTCGTAAGATTTTAGACAATATACTAAATCGTTTAATTCTGAATGTCCATATATTTTCCCGTCCATCATTACGCAAATCGACTTGTCTTTATTAAACAAAGGTTGCTTTTTAGGATTAAATATTCCGAGATGAATTCTTGCACAGGCGAAATGTTTAGAATAGAATTTATCAACAATATGGAAATCCTCATGTTTTAGCGATCTAATCATTGAGATGAAAAGACTCTTACTAATAATTTTGTCTGATAATATTGCACACAACCCAGGCATAGTATTCATCACTGAAAATCTACTTATGTAAAAACACCAAATAAGTTTGATGCATGTGAAAAACGAATTTGTAAGTGTAAAGGGAGTCATAAATATTGTGCATATACCTAATAGAGATCAAGGAACTACCTATAATATCCAACAACAAATAGTAATACTAAAAACAAAGAGATAATTAGCCAAATAGAAGGGAAGTACAGATTGAATAATGAAAATAGAATGACTACAACTGCAAAAGATTTGAAAACTGATAGAATTAAGGTTTTTGCAATTATTTGTGCAAGAAATGAAGGCAAACATCTGTTTGACACGATTAACTCTCTTAGAAATCAAACCATACACATAAAAAAAATAATCGTCATAAATGACGGTTCAACAGACAACACAAGTGACATTGCAAGAAGTCTAGATTGTACGGTTGTTGACCTCCCATTTCATAATGAAAATTTTGTAGGAAGACCCGAACTCGCTGAACGGTTTAATGTGGGTCTCAAGATTGCAAGTCAGGAAGACTGTGATTATATTTTAATTGCTGGCGCTGATCATTTATTACCTCCAGACTACATAGAAAAAATAATTTTAAGAATAGATAAAAATCCTAAGATAGTTATAGCAAGTGGACGTATAGAAGGAGAACCTGTGTTTGAATATGCCCCAAGAGGCTCTGGGAGGCTTATTAAGGCTTCTTTCTGGAAAAATCTAAATGGCATGTTATATCCGGTTTCATGGGGTTGGGAAAGCTGGCTATACTTGAAGGCTCAACAGCTCGGTTATGATACAGTTTGTTTCAAGGACATCACAACTAAGGTTTTGAGGCCAACTGGATTGGGAAAAGCAGAAAACTTGGGAAAATCTATGTATGCTTTAGGATATCATTGGGAATACGCTTTAGGAAGATGTTTTCTCACTTTTCTCAAGTCTCCAAAAGCTGGATTAAGTATGCTTTATGGATGGCTAAAGCACGATGAAGTGCAACGATTGGATTTGGCAGAGTGGGTATTTCAGATGCAGAAGAACCTTTTTTTGAAACAATTGAAACGTATTATATTTCAAGGCGGAAAAGAATAATAATTTGTTTTTAACTATTATACGTTTCCAATAGGAGACTTTTTATCGTCCATCGCTTAAATCGTGTACTTAAAAGCAGTTTAAAGAACTGTTTGAAATTCCATTATAAATCAAGTCCAACATTGATAAAATGAAGTATACATTCCTTTTAGCTCCTAAAATAGGATGTGATAAAAATGCTTTTTTACAATGATTGTTCTTTCATTATTACCACCTAACTTATATACCCGAAACCTATTTTTTATGCGAGAACATTGGTGCAAGGATAATGGCTGAGACTGAGCAAAAGCAGTCTGCGATTCTTTATCAGTGCATGAAGTGTGGTGCGACTGTAAAGTCTACTGATCTTGA
>CAZIFH010000126.1:0-4856 GCA_964539065.1 uncultured Candidatus Bathyarchaeia archaeon
TTCGTGGAACATCGTTATCTCCACGCATTCTGGAGCAGAAGCTTCAAATGAAAAAGATGATTTGGCTAACCATCTTAAGATTTTAAGAAGAAGTGATCTATGTTTAAGGGAATCAAGAGATTGTACCTCCATCGCAGCGGAAGACCATAATATTCCTCCTTTATCCAACTCTTTGTAGATCAATGCTGGATGCTCAGTTAGTATTCCAGGTGGATTAGTATGAATCGATACAAACTTAATTGGATCATCTGGGTCTGTGTAAGGAAACATTATGCGCGCCATTATTCCCTCTTTTTGTTCGGTTTCAGCAATCAATTGCGAATCCATAATTGTCAACGGGTATTTTACTGATATTTCTGGAAATTTTTTTTTCCCATTCAAAGTTGGAGCTACATATGTTATCTTTTGTTTTGTTTCTTTTAGGCAAGATATGTCAAGAACCTTTGCTAGCGCCGATTTAATCGTAAACTTACTGGCATATACACTTCCGCCTTTGGAGATGTAATTCTTTATAGCCTCAGATTCTTCATTAGATATTCTGAGCACGTTTGGCAATATCAAAACCTGAAAGCGATTCAGTTCAGTCAAGTTTTTGCGAGTTATTACGCCAAATGGCACATGCCCCGCTCTCAGAGTGTTTGCGGCACCTAATGCCGCCTTTACATGTACTAACGGCAGATTTCGAATTGAATCTATAACCTCTTGTGATGCGATTTTACCGTTTTCTTCAAAATTCATTTTAGAGTCAGAGCTTAAATATATTGCGACATCTTGGCAGAGCTCGCCATCCAAAAAATCTTCGTATTTGCGTACTTCATTGTATATCTCACCGATAATTTTGTATCTTCTTCTTTCTACTGTACCTTCAGGATCCACAGCATCAATTATATTGAATGCACCATGATGAGCTAATGTCATGAACACCTGGGATCTAATTTGATCCTTTGACTTAACTGTAGTGTGATCTCCCAAGCTTGGATAGCATATAGACGTATGGAATTCAAACGGCATATTTTTAGTAAGATTATAGAACATTTTACAGATAAAAGATTGCTGTAAAATACCACCATAAAAATCGCCAGCTGTAAAATCAAACTGCTCCGCAAAGGAGACATTGTCCACACCACGTATCCATGTGCGAACTACTGAAGAGCATTGATGTTCAACCGTTGCCTCCGGTTTAAATCTTTTTACGGTATTGGTAGTTAATTCTGTAAATTCAGTTATCCATTGTTCACGCTTCTTCTGAAATTTAAGCCATGTCTCGTCATTCCAATCAATTATAGTTGGCAATTCTGCTCCTACTTCACGTTTATATCTTTCCTTACAATTTGTGCAGTAGCATACGCCAGGCCAGAAAGTCATATCAAAGAAAACTCCTTCAAAATCATAACTCTTGCACAACTCTTCAATCTGATCAACTACGAATTTGCGATATCCAGGCGAGTTTGGGCAGCAGAAACCATACCTTCCCGCTGCTCCCGGTCTATCTCTTGATGTTTTACCATTAAGATATGTAAGTCTCCAATCTGGATGTTGAGAATAAGCCCAATTGTTGTAGACAACACTGTAATAGATTACTACATCTATTCCTTCCTCGTGGCATAAAGTTATCACTTCGCCTAACACATCTCTGTCCTTTAACCCTCGATGCATTCGGCCTGTCTTGGTGGGCCAGTAGCAAAGACCAACATGCGAATTTGCGTAGAACATAGTCGATTTTACATTCGCAAGTTTTAGTAAACTCACATATTTTTTTGGATTAAATTTAGACAGAAATCTTTCATTCCAATCTTCAATATGCATGTCAAGTAAGTTTCGTCGAAAACTCTTCTTGTACCAATTTTTATTCATGACACTAAGTTGCTCCAGGGATTCAGCGGAGCATATTTTTACTACTCATATATAAAAATGTCTATTAGTTAAAGTAGATAGAAAAAGGTTTAAAAGAAATTTGCTTGCATAAAACAAGTAATAAACTTAATTAGAAAAAGATAACTTAAAAGGTAATCTTCATGAACAAGACTAAAATAGGAATAGTTGGTTGTGGCAATATTAGCGGAGTTTACTTAAGAGTCTGCAAAACTTTCGAAGATATCGAAATAGTGGCTTGTTCAGACATACTTATGGAGCGCGCCAATACAAGAGCAAAAGAATTTGGTGTGCCGAAAGCATGTACTGTTGAGGAGCTTATGGCCGATCCTGAAATTGAGATAGTTCTAAACCTTACTACACCATTGGCACATGCGGAAGTAGCATTTAAAGCTCTGAATGCAGGGAAATCTGTTTATAACGAAAAACCGCTTGCAATAACAAGGGAAGATGGTCAGAAAATCTTACAACTAGCGAAGGAGAAGGGTCTTAGGGTTGGTTGTGCACCAGACACCTTTCTTGGAGGAGGAATACAAACTTGCAGAAAACTTATAGATGATGGTTGGATCGGTAAACCGGTTGCGGCAGTTGCGTTTTTGGCACATCACGGTCATGAAAGTTGGCACCCTGACCCTGAATTTTATTATAAGATTGGCGGTGGACCAATGCTAGATATGGGTCCCTACTATCTCACCACACTTATATTTCTACTTGGTCCAGTTCAACGTGTGACTGGTCTAACCAAAATTACTTTCTCAGAGAGAACTATTACAAGCCAACCGAAATATGGAACAAAAATAAAGGTTGAAGTTCCAACCCACATATCTGGGGTTATGGAATTTGCGAATGGGGTTATTGCAACAATGATCACCAGTTTCGATGTTTGGGGCACCCAGTTGCCGCATATAGAGATATACGGATCAGAAGGCAGTTTAAGTGTTCCAAACCCAAACAACTTCTGTGGTCCAGTAAGTATTTTGCGAGCTGGCTCTAAAGAATGGAAAGAAATTCCACTCACTCATGGATATACAGACCAAAATCGAGGTATCGGTGTTGCAGATATGGCTAAAGCTATGAAAACAGGAAGACCTCATAGGGCCAACGGAGATATGGCATATCACGTATTGGATATTATGCATGCTTTTAATGACTCGAGCATTCAAGGTAAACATATTGAGTTAAAGAGTACATGCTCAAGACCTGCCCCTTTACCGATTGGATTGAGGAATGGAAAACTGGATTAAGAACACGTTCCTAATTGAAAAAATAAATCTTTTTAGAAATAAGGGATCCGCATTTCGTTAATTATTTACAAATAGTTTATAAAGACTTCACCCAAATATGAAATTGTAAATCTAAAATTTTGTGAGGTAATCAGATGAGCAAAGAACAACCTTGTATTGCGGTTGTCAAGAAAAAATACAGATGCTATGCTACTGCTGAGTATAGAAACACCCTAAGAGCCTTAGCCATCTTAGAGGAAAATGATAACTCCTTCAAAAAAGAGATAAAAGAATTGGAAGGAAAAAGAGTTCTTGTAAAAATTTGCATGGGAAATCCCCCTAAGATTAAGTGGGTGCATAATGGAACGGTAAGTAGCCCATATACCGTTCAAGCTATTTTGGATTATCTCTTAGAGAAGGATGTGTGTGAAATAGCTATAGGTGAAAGTCCTTCTCTCAAAAAAAGCCTCGTAGATTTAATGAAAAGATATGGTTTTTTAGAAGGTCTAGGCAAGTATAGGCGCACCAAGAACATTAGGATACTTGATCTTGGAACACGTAACAAGCAAAAAGAAAGAATGGAGATCACTGTACCATTGAAGAAAATCTACAATAATGAGTTCGTTAAATTCAAGGTTAACAAAGCGTTAAAGGATTTTGACATGATAATCAATGTCGCCAAGATTAAAACCCACGGCATGACTGGTATTAGTGGAGCCGTTAAAAACTATTTTGGATTTTTGGAGCCACCTTGGGAACGATGGCAAAAAGCACATGTTAATATAGATCCGCATCAACATAAACACACACGTAAAGAATGCGCTTATAGCTATACTAAATTGTCGGAAGCAATAGCACAGATTGCAGCAGGAATCAGATACGCCTTAAATATTAGACAAATTGACATATTAGATGGTGTTATTGCTGGAGAATGGAATTCTCCTCATCAAGTTATGACTGCTCCACGGGAAGAATGGGTGGTTCTTGCAGGTTACGATTCACCAGCCTCAATAGATAAGATAGCTGCAGAATACATGGGTTACACAGACGAGTATCTTATGAAGATAGCAAAAGATTCTTTGAAAAGGAGAAATGTATCTCAAGAAAATATTGAACGCCTCCTCCCATCATATAAAGGAATCTATCACATAAAACTAGCCTCAGAGTTTGGTCTAGGAACAATAGATCTTGAGAAGATTAAGATATTTACAGAATTCAAAGGCAAAAAAGCAACTTTTGATGAAGTCAGATGCAAAGAACCTTTCGATCCGCCAGAAGCATTATATGACGGATTAATGACGACAGAGTATAATGAGGTTGTTTCTCCAGATGAATACTTTAACCTGCCATTATACCATCACATGTCCTAACTTTCTCTAAATGGATAATAGATCTTATTATGTGAATTTTTATATTTGGCGCAGGAAAGAACATGTCACTAATAAATGGTTCTATAACCAATCAATCTAGTGACAAGTATATTGAATAGATTATTCATGTGACTGAAATTTCAACTTGCCTTTGAAGATTCAAACTTCCTGTAATCTATTCATGTAGATAATAGTTGACCGGTTTCGCTCTTATTATATGCATATAATGTTAAGGCATCTTCCAGTTACTCTAGAGACTATAGGACATAAGGTTGAACCAAGCATACCCGATGGGTACCAAATTATTTAAAAAGCAAAAAATTATCTAGAATCTTAAACAGATAAAATTGTATCTAGCATAACGCCTAACAAGAGCTTATCCGTACAACGA
>CAZIFH010000127.1:0-3528 GCA_964539065.1 uncultured Candidatus Bathyarchaeia archaeon
GGCTTACGGAAACACTTATTCGTATAACCCAAGCTCTTTTTCCTCTGGATGCGTATTTTTCAGCGGCATTCCAGAAACTGAAAACCTACTTCGCATAGAGATAGGATTCACAACGCCGGAACAAAAACCCGACATGGTTGAGGTTACTAACGGTGTTTTCACTTTTGAAACAGTTTCAAGATACATTGAGTTTGCATCATCAATACTTGACCTCTATAATAGAACGTACAGCAGCCTTGTTGACCTGTTCAACGTCACACTGGAAAAAGCTAATGTAAAATTCTTTATCCCAGACTTCGAATCGCTGCTTTCGATAGGTGGCTATGTTCCCTTCACCTCGAATAGAATGGGAGACATCAACATTAACTTCGTTTTCACAAGATACGTAGAAGGATACATTGAAGTTATTGCTCTTCACGAGTTAGTTCACCATTTTCTATGGAAAGCAGGAATCTCACCCAAATCTCTATTGTGGTTTCACGAAGGCATGGCACAATACGTGAGCATGGAAATCGCGAAACAAATAGGCTATGAAGGAATGAAGGAAATAACGAGACAGATGGATGAGTCCATTGCTTACCTTAAGGAGTTGGTCGGAGAAAACTTTGGGTTTATCCAAAAGTGGTCGATGAACCGTCAGCCTCAAAACATTGGATACTACTACACAGCCGCGTATTATGTTGTAAGGTCATTAGCGGAGGAAGATGATGGACTAAAATATTATGCGCGGTTCTTCAAAATAATAAAAGGACAACTTATATCAAGCAATGCTGAGCTTGCCTATTACTTAAGCCTCGCATCTAACAGGTCGATTGCGGAACCCTTGAATAACTGGGGGTTCAACATTCACGATTTGTATTTGTATTCGTCTTTGCTTGAAGAAGCCAAAAAGATTCTCGACGGAATTAACCCAATTTATCAGCCCTACAAATATCTCGCAAGGCTTCTTTATGAACATGCCTTGTCAAAAGCGAAACAAGACACGGTGGGTGAAATGCATTTCTTTCTTACAGCCGCAATTATTGTCGCGAAGTTGGCACCGTTACTTACCATAACTACGGTTTCCGGAGTCTTTTTTGCAGCAATATTATTACTGCTTAAAAGCAAAGGCGTGTTTTGGAACTATTAAGGAACTATTTCAAGTATTTTGGCTTTATTTTTCTCTGCTTCACTCTGAACTTTTGCATAAAGGTTGTTTCCGTACGAGTCAATGCAAATAATAATTGGCCCCAACTTTTCAACTTCGAGTATCCAAACAGCTTCAGGTACTCCCAAGTCTAACCATTGGACATCTCTGACATTTTTCACATATTTGGAAGCCAAAACCGCTGCTCCTCCAGTGAAGGCACCGTAGACTGCACCAAATTCTTTCATTGCCCTTACCGTTTTTTCGCCCATTCCGCCTTTGCCGACAATTAACCGAACATCAAAGTTTTTGATTATATCTTCTTCATAGGCCTCCATTCTCATGCTGGTAGTTGGTCCTGCTGCTATAACAGTCCATCCCGTACTGGTTTGTCTAACTAGAGGCCCGCAATGATACATAGGAGCACCATTGATCGAAAAGGGTAGTTTTTCTCCTTTTTGCAGGTATTGCAGTATTCTCTTATGAGATGCGTCGCGGGCTGTAAACAAGGTGCCCGTGAAATAGATGATGTCTCCAACTCTAAGTCTCCTTATGTCTTCTTCAAGAATAGGTGTCTTTAGCTCGATTTTCTTCAATTAAATCCTTTCCAAAACTGTTAAAGATACTAACTTTTAAAGGCTATTAGTGATGTATTCAATCTTTCCTTTTCCATCTATAATAGCAGTTGCTCTTCTAGCTGCCCAGCACTGAAAGGCCACTGCAACTGGGTAGGAAGCGGGGTGTCTGTGTGCATATTCAACCCTAACAGCAAGTGTCGTTGTGTCACCGCCTAGACCCATAGGCCCAATTCCAGTCTTGTTGACAGCCTCATACAGTTCTCGTTCAAATTTAGCGATTCTTTCGTCTGTGTTCATTTGGTCTAAAGGTTTTAGAAGGGCTTGTTTTGCAAGTTCCATCGCGGCGTTTGACCCGCCACCTATTCCCACACCAATGATTGTTGGTGGACATGGCATACCACCAGCTTCTATGACTTTGTCTATGATGAACTCTTTTACTGATTCTAATCCGTCACTTGGTGTCATCATCCTCAATGCACACATGTTCTCTGAGCCACATCCCTTAGGAAAAGCGGTAATTTTCAAGAAGTTGCCTTCTAGGATTTTCCAGTGTATGTATGGAATGTATCTGCCAGTGTTGTCAGATGTGTTTTCTTCCGTAAACGGGTCAATGGCATTTGGACGTAATGGTATTTCTTTGGTTGCCCGTCTGACTGCTTTGCGGATAGCGTCCTCGATTTTATGTAAGTCTCTGAATTTGGAGCCAGCTTCAAGATAAAAAGATATTATGCCTGTGTCTTGGCACATAGGCGTATTTATTTTTTCTGCCATTTCTATGTTTTCCAATATTGCCTTAAGCTGTGTTTTCCCGATTATGCTTCTTTCGTTGTTGTATGCATTTTTTAAGGCTGTTTTCACGTCTTCTGGTAGTCTTGTAACTGATTGCCTCAAAAGATTCACTGCGACTTCTTCAACCAAAACATTAGTGTTCAATCAAATCATCCTCTTGAAAAGATAGAATGAAATTCTGTCTCTATTTTTCTTTCTTCGTCTAATTTAAATATCTTCATGTTGTAGAATAAAGTGGAAATTTAAATGGACAGAGAAGAACCTAGCAAAAAAAAGTTTGTCAAGATAGATGAGATTCCTGGGTTAGGTCAATCAACCGCAAATAGGCTACGTGAACTTGGCTTCAACACCGTGGAATCCTTAGCCATGGCAACTGTGAGGGAGCTGGTTCAAGCAGGCATAGGAGAGAGGAAAGCCTTTGAGATAATTAATGCTGCTCGTTCCTCAAGTTCTTTGTCTTTTATAAGGGTTGACGAACTTGTTGAAAAAAGACAAAACGTTATGCGGCTAACAACCGGAAGTAAAAAGCTTGATGCACTTTTAGGAAATGGGATCGAAACTCAGTCGATTACTGAGTTTTATGGTGAATATGGGTCAGGTAAAAGTCAAATCGCTCATCAACTATGCGTAAATGTTCAGCTTCCTATCGAAAAAGGAGGCTTAAACGGTGGTGCTCTTTACGTTGACACTGAAAATACTTTTAGAATTGAACGCATATCTCCAATGGCTAGGCATGTAGGTTTAGACCCGGAAGAAGCCTTTAAGCACATCATATTAGCTGAGGCTTATACGTCAGACCACCAAATCTTCTTGTTGGAAAATGCATACAAGATTGTTAAAGAGAACAACATTCGATTAATCGTTGTAGACTCTTTGACGGCACATTTCAGAAGCGAATACATTGGCAGAGAGAGCCTAGCGGAGAGGCAGCAAAAACTCAATCAACACATGCATAAACTTCTCAGGCTTGCAAGAGCATTTAACGCGGTTGCGTTTGTGACAAACCAGGTTATGGCTAGTCCAGATGTGTTTTTT
>CAZIFH010000128.1:0-3129 GCA_964539065.1 uncultured Candidatus Bathyarchaeia archaeon
TTTACGCGCACTGAGGTCTTAAATGCGCTGCAAAAAGCCGTTATCGAAGCCATAAACCAGTTAATTCTCGACGCATGCCTAGATTCGAACGTAAAACCAGAGGAGACATATGAAATAGTCGTTGTTGGCAACACGGCGATGCACCACATATTTCTAGGGATACCGCCCAGAGGTCTCGTCTTCGCGCCCTATGTGCCAGCAATCAAGAGAGCAGTTAACGTCAAAGCAGATTCTTTAAAGTTAAAGGCTAATGAAAATGCCTACGTTCACGTTTTACCCGTGATTGCGGGTTTCGTAGGAGCCGATGCTATCGCAGATGTTTTGGCTACTGGAATCTATGAGATGGATGATGTAAGCTTGCTTATGGATGTGGGGACTAACGGCGAAATCTTTGTTGGAAACAGGGACGACCTAGTTTGCTGTTCTTGTGCAGCAGGGCCTGCTTTCGAGGGCATGCATATAGAGTTCGGAATGAAGGCAGTGACTGGGGCTATTGAAAAGATAAAAATCAACCCCGATACCCACGATATTGAATATGAGGTGATTGGTAAAGCAAAACCCATTGGAATATGCGGCTCAGGAATCATAGATGCTGTTGCTGAACTTTTCCGATGCGGAATAATCGATAAGGCTGGAAAATTCAAAAAAGACATTAAAACAGAGCGGCTTCGCATAATTGGAGGCGTTAAGTTTGTGGTTGCTTGGAAGAGTGAAAGCGGAATAAACACCGACATAACTGTAAGCCAAAAGGACATTCAAGAGATATTGCTTGCCAAGGCTGCCATGCATACAGGCGCGGAGATCCTTATGAGAGAAAAGAAATTATCCGAGAAAGACCTCGACCATGTCTACATAGCAGGGGCCTTTGGAAGATACATCAATCCAAAAAGCGCGGTAATCACTGGCTTGGTCCCCGACGTGCCTGTAGAAAAAATCAGCTTCGTCGGCAACACCGCCATCTCAGGGGCGAAAATGGCTCTGACATCAACGGAAATCCGAAAGACGGCAGAAAAACTTTCAGAAAAAATCCGCTACATAGAATTGATGACACATCCAGATTTCCATAAAGAATTCATGAACTCCTTGTTTATCCCACACTGTAATCTAAACAAATACTTAAGCGTAATGACTTCAGACAAAAGTTGAGGCACTAATAAAGAGACGCTTATGATCGAACCCATTCTGCAAAACATTCACATACTACTACAACCATCTAAGGAGGTAAACCTTAAGTTGCCACGTCTAAAAACAAAACCAAAACCATAAGTTTTAAATAGGAAAAAGGGGAAAAAAAATTGGGGAAAATCATGAAACATGGTATAATGTCAAGGAAAAAGGATGCGCTAACGAAAGTTCAGGTGGCACTCATAATAGGCGTAGTAGTGGTTGCCGCGGTTGTAGGTGCATATGCATATAATATTTGGACCACACCCAAGATCGTAGAGCTTACATGGTGGTGTAGAGACTATCACGAAGATGTTGCGAGGGAATACGCAAATGATTTTATGGAAAAACATCCAAACATTAAAATAAACATTGAAGCATGCACATGGACCGGTCTTTTCGAAAAAGTAACAACTGCATTAGTGGGTGGTTCTCCACCGGATATAATAGTTACTAATTTAGCTGGTTGGATACCTGCATTTGCCGATTACCTCCTCCCCTTAGACAAATATATTGAAAGGGATAAGGAAGAACTAAATATGAGCGATTGGATGCCACGCGCATGGGAGTTGTCCACTTGGGACCCTGTTGCTAAGAAGTTTGGGCAAGGTCATACATATGTAGTTGCTTGGCGATTCGATGGACAATGTCTCTTTTGGAATTTGGATGCCTTCGAAGAAGTAGGTCTGGATCCTCTTAAGCCTCCGCAAAATTGGGATGAGCTTCTTGAATATGCAAAAAGGCTCACCATAGATCGTGATGGAGACGGGAAAATAGATCAATACGGGTTAGGTATGATGGGAACCCCCAATGTAAATTTTGTTTTAGAGGCTGGCTTCGTACCATATATGTGGACTCATGGAAGTACTCTTATAAGCGAAGACCTCACGACATGTCTGATAAATACTTCAGTGGGCATCGAGGCGGCGGAATACTACCTTAAACTAAAACCCTACACTCAACCTGAGGTCTTATCAACGAAATGGTCTGATTTAGGTCCTCTGATGGCAAAGGGAGTCGTTGCCATGTTCATAGATCATATTGCAAACTTTGAAACCATTAAAAAAATGACTCCAACCATGCGTGTAGGCGTCACCAAATATCCGGGCGGACCAAAAGGTCAATGGTCGCCAGTAGTCGCGGTTGGCTGGGCCATTCCTAAGGCTAGTAAACACCCCGATGAGGCTTGGGAGTTCATTAAGTATATATCTGCACCAGAGAGGGTGGCAAGGATAACAAACGGAGTACCACCAAGATATAGTTCATTAAAGCATCCAAAATTTGATATGTACCGAGAAGCATCCTATACAGAATATGGTCTCTTAGGAGGGTCTGATACTGCACGCCCAGATCCCGCTCATTACCTTTCAAACTACGGAGAGATCTTTGACATAGCTGGTCGCTGTATTGCGGAAATTTGGCAAGGAGCAGATGTAAAGAAAACTTTAGATGCATGTGCAGCAGAAATTAATAAAACTTTAAAGAAGTAACCACTGTAGGATTTAAAATGTTCAAAAAAACGCGTAATGTCCTAATTTTTTATCTTTTACCTTCATTAGCTTTAATTTCTTTCCTTGTAATGTTTCCATTAGCATACCAACTCTATTTCAGTTTTCATAGTGGAAGATTAACGCCTAAGGAATTTATAGGGATAAATAACTATCTAGAAACGTTCCAAGACCGTTATTTTTGGAATGCTTTAAATAATACTATTATTTGGTCAGCTGGTTCAGTGATTTTTAGCTTTATTATAGGCTTCATTTCAGCTTTGGTTTTGAATGAAAATTTTAAGGGCAGAGCTCTTTTCAGAGTAATTTTGCTATTACCCTACATCATACCTTATACAGCTGAGGGAGTCCTCTGGAAATTTTTTTTGACACATCCCTTTGGTTATATATATACACTTGTAAGTAAAATAGGCTTGATTGCAACAGATCAAGGAATTCTTACTGTGATGCCCGAAGC
>CAZIFH010000129.1:0-13971 GCA_964539065.1 uncultured Candidatus Bathyarchaeia archaeon
ATGAGATCTGATAGGTCTATATGTGGTTTTGGTGTAGTCTTCTTCAGGCTTACCTTCACCTCCGGCGTGTTGTTATATGCACAGCACAAAAGAGGCCGAGGGTAGGCCTAAAAAGCTAACCTACAATTGAACGACACGAAAAATTTTAAGGAGTCAATATTTATTTTGACTATCTCTGGTCATTAAGTAGATATTTTGTTATATGATGACCAAAAAATATATATTTAGACTTGATCGAAGTACATAATTTGAACTATGAAATTAAGGAATTAAATATATGAAGAAACAAGATTTCCTCACACTGCAAGAATATTCCAAAAAAAACATATTGGAAATTTTGAGTTTAACAAAGAAAATCAAGAGTAACACTTGTAAAAGAAAAATGTCTAATAGACTTAAAGGTAAATCAATTGCTCTTCTTTTTCAGAAACCATCAACTCGAACAAGAGTCTCTTTTGAGGTTGCAGTCAGCGAGCTTGGAGGACACCCGATTTTTCTCGGATGGAGCGAGTCACAGTTAGGAAGAGGAGAATCAATAGCTGACAGTGCTCGTGTCCTAAGTCGCTACATAGACTGTATAATTGCAAGAGTCAACAAACACTCTGATCTTGAAGAGATGGCAAAATACTCAACAGTTCCAGTGATTAATGCGTTGTCAAATCTTTACCATCCTTGCCAAGCTATAGCTGACCTTTATACTATATGGGAGAAATGCGGAACCTTGGAGGGCTTGAAAATTGCTTTTATAGGAGATGGAAACAACGTATGCAACTCTTTACTTATAGGAAGTACCAAACTTGGTCTAAATGTTTCAGTTGCATGCCCTGAAGGATATGAACCTTACAGCGAAGCATTAAAAAATGCGAAAAATAACGCACAAGAAAGTGGATCAAAAATTGAAATACTACGAAATCCAGTTGAAGCTGTCAAGAACGCCAATGTAATTTACACCGATACTTTTGTTTCCATGGGCGTTGAAGATGAACGAGAAATAAGATTAAAAAAATTTCTACCAAAATACCAAGTTACATCAAACTTACTCAAACATGCTTCTAGAAACGTATTGTTCATGCATTGTTTGCCAGCGCACCGCAACGAGGAAGTCACAGACGAAGTAATGGATGGTTCTCAATCAATTGTATGGGATCAAGCTGAAAATCGATTACATACATCAAAAGCTTTACTCATAAAAATTATTCCATTAGCTAACTAATGTTGTCATAATACTTATATAACTCAGCAAGGTTCAAAATTAGACAAATTCATTTAAGGTGAAATGATTGAGTGACAAGGAGAACTTTCAGCTGTTCGGCAAGTGGAGCTTCAATGTTGAAGTAAAAGATCTTGGGCTTCAACGATATGTATCAACTGAGCCGGTGATTATTCCTCATTCGATGGGAAGACATGAACACCGGAGATTCCACAAATCTAGGGTAAATATTGTTGAGAGACTCGTAAATAATCTGATGCGCCCAGGGCAGAACGCTGGGAAAAAGCTTAGAGCAATTAATTATGTAAGAAATGCTTTTGAAATAATATATCTGCAAACAGGACAGAATCCAATTCAAGTGCTTGTACGGGCTGTGGAAAACTCTGCGCCATGTGAGGACACTACAAGAATTAGTTATGGCGGAGTTGCCTATCAGCAAGCTGTTGACATCTCGCCTCAACGTAGAGTTGATTTGGCTTTACGGTTCATCATAGAAGGCGTAAGGAAAGCTGCGTTTGACAACCCAAAACCATTGGAAGAATGCTTGGCAGATGAGTTGATTGCTGCTGCCAATAATGATTCCAGAAGCTATGCAGTGCAGAAACGAAATGAGATGGAAAGAATAGCCTTGCACGCTCGTTAGGATTTTTCATTAGTTTATAATATCTCTTGCTTGTTTATTTCAGTTCTTATAAGGTTGTTGATAAATTATTAAAAAAACTTTTTTTACTTAATTCATCAATTGAACAACATCATTTTAATAAGAAAACTATGAGATTATGTTAAGATCGTGATCTCTCTTAGATTGGTGAAGATTGCCTATGCCATTATTAATAAAGAATGGGTTTGTCTACGATCCTCTTAACGGCGTGAGAGGCGACAAAATGGATATTGCTATCGAACATGGCAAGATAGTAGAAAAAGTGAACGAAAGAAAAGCACATGTCATAGACGCATCAAATTTGGTTGTGATGCCTGGCGGCATAGATATACATACTCACATTGCAGGTTCGGAAGTGAACGCTGGAAGGCTTCTACGTCCTGAAGATCACTACAGCGACTTCGAAATCAAAACAGCTATAACTAGGTCGGGAGTAGGACGTTCTATTCCATCCACTTTTACAGCAGGCTATAGATACTCACGCATGGGGTATACTACCATCTGCAATCCTTCTATGCCTCCGCTTGAAGCTCGGCACACCCATGAAGAGATGGATGACACTCCAATGGTTGATAAGGCAACTTTTCCACTGGTTGGCGACTGGTGGTTCGTTCTTGAACTTCTTCAAAAAGGGCTCGTCAAAGAATGCGCTATCTATGTTTCATGGTTAATAACCGCCACAAAAGGATATGCCATAAAAATAGTAAATCCTGGAGGCGTTGAATCTTGGGGATATGGAAGAAATGTTAAAGATCTTGATGATCCAGTTCCAAATTTTGGAATAACACCGAGAAAGATTATTCGTGGATTGTGTAAAGTGAACCAAATTCTAAATTTGCCACATACAATTCACGTTCATACTAACCAGCTTGGTCAGCCTGGAAACTACTTCATCACTATTGATACAATGAAATGTGTTGAAGACCTTGCATCAGAAGGTAAACCTGTAATTCACATAACTCACTGTCAATTCAGCTCATTTAAGGGTGACAATTGGAGAAATATAAGATCTGGAGCTGAAGAAGTAGCGAAATATGTTAACAGTCACAATCATGTAACATTGGATATAGGCCAAGTAGTTTTTACAGATACAACTACAATGACGGCAGACGGTCCTTGGCAATATACACTACATAAACTGAGCGGAAACAAATGGATTAATCATGACGTAGAGACTGAAACTGCTGCGGGTATAGTTCCTTTTACTTATAAACGAAAAAGCCTCGTACATGCATCCATGTGGTCAATAGGACTTGAACTTGCTTTACTCGTTGAGGATCCATGGAAAATTTACTTGACGACAGATCACCCAAACGCTGCGCCTTTCACAACCTACCCAAAAATCATATCTTGGCTTATGAGTATAAAAGCAAGAGAGAAGGTTTTAGAAAAAATTAACAAAAAAGCCAAAAAACGATCTTTAATTCCAAGTATCGACAGAGAGTATGATCTCTACGACATTGTAGTTGTAACTCGTGCAGGTCAAGCCAAAGCGTTAGGCATGAAAAACAAAGGGCATCTCGCGCTGAACGCCGAAGCAGATCTCGCTATATATGATATTAATCCAAGGCAGATTGATTTTTCAAGGGATTACTCAATTGTTCGAAAGGCATTCGAGAAAGCTGATTACACAATTAAGAGCGGGGAGGTTGTGGCAAAAAACGGTGTTATCGTGAAATCTGTCGCTGGAAAGACAATTTGGGCTGACACAGGAATCTCATCTTGGGTTAACGAAGCCTCATACAAGGAAATTCTTCAAGACCTAAAAAGGCGTTTCCGAGAGTATTGGACTGTTGAGATGGACAACTACTTTATACCTGAAGGCTTTCTAAAGGCTTCATCACCTGTAGCAGTAAAAATGGAGGTATAAGAAATCATAATAGCATTGCGTCCGAAGTATCAATTTAAGGTCCCCATTTTTGCGGAATGCATATCGCCAGATGTTTTTTTAGGAAAATCCTTCGAGGAAATTGCCAAGTTAAAAGTCTTTGAAGGAAACAGGCAGAGAAGCCTTGATGAAATTTTTGACGTTAATAAAATAGCCAAAAATTGCAATGATAAAATTATTATCAATCTTAGTGGTGATTTTCGCAAGGTGAGGATGATAGGATACAGAATGACCTCAGGAATGATTGTTGTGGAAGGCGATGTTGGTATGCGTTTAGGTGAGTGTATGGAGGGTGGCGAAATCTTCGTGAAAGGCAATGCTGACTCTTGGGTTGGCAGCATGATGAAAGGCGGAAAAATCGAGGTTCTCGGCTCAGCTGGAGACTATGTGGGCGCATCTTACCGTGGAAGCACAAAAGGCATGGCGAACGGAACGATTCTGATACATAAAGATGCAGGAAATGAAGTTGGATGCTGCATGAAGGGTGGACTAATCAATGTGGAAGGGAACGTCGGAGAGTTTGCAGGCGTCCACATGAAAGATGGAACCATAATTGTCAGGAAAAATTGTAGTGGAAGACCTGGCGCTGGGATGCTTGATGGCAAAATAATCATTTGTGGGCAACTTCCTTCGGTTCTTCCAACCTTCACAATAGATTGTGTCAAATCTGACGTGAAAATCAACGAAGAAAAAATTGTAGGACCATTTTACCGTTTTATAGGCGATATCGTAGAAAACGGTAAAGGAAAACTTTTTGTCGCAAAGAGCAAAAATCCACATCTTGCAGCCTACGAAAGATACCTGTAATCCGAGCGTAATAGGAGACTATTGAATTGCAGCATGTAAGTGTAAACCAAAAGGCGATGAAGCTCGTAAAAGAGATCTGCAATATAGCAAGCATATATAAAGTCAAAATTAAAAGGGGTAGTCAAGGCGAATGGATAATAGACGCTGGTTTGGAATCCAAAGGAAGCATTGAAGCTGGTAAGATCATTACTGAAATCTGTCTTGGAGGACTTGGAAGAGCAACAGTCTCTTCTATGCAAATAGGCGCCCATAGGTTTCCTTCAATCTCGGTCTCCACAGACTATCCGGCAATCTCAACCCTTGGTTCACAACTTGCAGGCTGGCAAATCAAATCAGGAAGCTATCAAGCATTAGGTTCAGGTCCTGCACGTGCTTTAGCTCTGAAGCCGAAGGCAGTGTTCGAGAAAATCGATTACAAAGATGATTACGATGAAGCTGTACTTGTGCTTGAGACCGATAAAGAACCGCCTGAAGACATCATAACAAACGTCTCTGAACTTTGTCACGTCACAACCGATAAAATATACATCATAATAGTTCCAATCACTTCCATCTCAGGACTCACACAGGTCTCAGGAAGAATAGTTGAGACAGGAATCCATAAGCTCACAAACTTGGGGTTCGACCCGAAACTGATTACACACGCATGGGGGTCTGCGCCGATCCTGCCTGTCAGTAAAGATCCCGTTGAAGCCATGGGTAGATCGAATGACGCTATACTTTACGGTGGGGAAACCCATATTGTTGTTAATTGTGACGACGACGAGGAACTTAGGCGAATAACAGAAAAATCTGTTTCATCAGCGTCTGAACAGTATGGACAACCTTTTGCGGAAATTCTTAAAAGAGCACAACTTGACTTCTATAAAATTGATCCGAAACTTTTTGCCCCTGCTGTAGTGACGGTTAGCAACGTAAAGACTAACAGAACATTTTATGCCGGAAAAATCAATATTAATGCAATAATGAGATCTATAGGTCTTTAGAAAAGCATTTCATTTTTAGTTTTTAGATTTTCCAGTCGTTTTAGGTTCTAGTAGTAGGTCTCAGCCTTAATTTTTGATGAAAAAACTTTTTACCAATCCTGTAAAGCCTTGGTTGTTGGACAGTACGAAAAGAAGCATGCCTTCAGCAATCATCTCAATTGACGCTTTTATTAGGATTGTGATAACTATTGGATACAACACAAAGGTTGGTGTGCCAAAGACCAACGGAAATATGTCTAGAAAAATGAAGAATGTGTAAATTGCTTCTGGAATATAAGAGATCAAAGTTGAAGACAAGAAAAAAATAGGGTGACGTCTTCTTTCTTGAAGTTTCAACGCTACCATTACAAAGCCCGCTGCAATTCCAGTCAAAGCTTTGCCTATGGGCAGCGTAAACCCTGTTATTATATTTCCTTTTGAAAATCCAAACTCATATGCAGCAATCAGGCCTCCTATAAGCCCTGTCAAACCGCCAACAGTTGGCCCTCCATATAGTGCGCTAATGAAGGTTGTTATGTGAGAGAGATCCAAGGCGATTGAAATGCTGTATGGACCCAAAGAGATTGTTGGTAAGAAGGGGGTTGCCCATATAGAAAGACCTGAGATCAAATTTCCTAGAGTACCCATAATACCTATCAAGATCAAATTCTTTGGCGATATTATTTTTGTATCCATTCTAATATCTTCCAGTGTTTTCCGCAGTACGTGGTAACTTAAAAGCCATCATTACTTATTTAAGGGTTATTACCCAAAATTGAGTATCCATGATCCAGGCAAAATAGAACAAAAAAGACGTTTAGAGGGTTAAGAGTTAATACACTACCGCCATATCACGTTTATTTATTGAGAGTTTAACCAGTAAATCCAAAGATTTTTCCATTCCCTCAATTGGTCTCGTTCGGATAACTCCCTTCAACTCCGCTTTCTGGAATAGCTCTTCACCTTTTTCTGTGCGAAGAATCGTGAAAGACCAACCATCTAAGCCTAATCCTCCTACTGATATATCAGCTAATTCCGCGGAGAAGTCTGAACATCGTACAACACAATTTCTAACTTGTTTTTTTGCTTCTTTTAGGCGAATTTCCTCTACCCTACCTGACTTGGTTGTTACCAGAAGTTTGCCTTTTATGTTGATTTTTGCCACTTCCAACGGTTCAATTCCAAGGTTACTTTGGATTAGCTGTTTTACTAACCCCTCATAGGTGAAACATTCACTGCAAAACACACCTATTGTGAACGCAACAGCTTCAGAGTATTTCTTCAAAGGAAGAGATTGAATCCTCCTAATGGCTTGTACATGGTCAGGGGTTCCTACAAATGCTAATTTCTTCTTTTTTTGAAGTATGCCCTCCCTTAGCGCCATCATATTCGGCGAATATGTATACCGTGTACCGGCGCAATCCACTATTTCTTTTGCTGTTGTAGCTAATCTCGGAACCGCTTTTAACGGCACAATCTCGTCTACACCTGAAAGAACCGCACCATCAATAAATCCTTCATTTAATGCGTAGACTAAAAGGGTTGTGATGACCCCTCCGTCTTGACAAACTTTCTTGATTTTCGGGTCAGTAGTTTGCGCAACGACCACACGGCGGAAGACGCCGAAGTCTTCCTCGTCTCTTCTCTCTCTACCAAAAACAAACTTTTCTAACTCCGGAATGGACAGATAGTACCTGGGACATACCTGTGCACAGAGGCCACATGACTTGCACTCTTTTGTCAGAAAGGGTTTCTCGTGCACGTAGTCTAGGCAGTTAAAGGGACATATTACGACACAAGAGGCACAGCCTATACATAACGAATGCAAGACATGTTTTCCGAGACTTTCTTCGAAACTTACTTTTGGAATTTGAACCACGTTTTTCACCCTTAGGTTACAGCCTGAATTTTTTTATGATATCTCTTAAACTTTAATAAATGCTTCTCCGATTTTTGAGTTGAAGGTTTAGATGAGAACTCTAACAAATCTACTTAATGAAGCATTCACTGCGGATTACAAGACGTTTCTAAAAGTCATTAAACAATTTGATCAGCTACTTTTAGCAGAAAAAAGTAGTGGTGGAATGCAAATTACTGGAAGACTTGTTCATTTAGCTCCGAAAGGAGAGGCAATCGTTGTTGGAGACTTGCATGGCGACCTAAACAGCCTTGAACAGATTCTAAGCAAAACAGGATTTTTAGGAAAATCCTCAAATGAAACTCGAACGTACCTCATTTTTCTTGGAGATTACGGAGACCGCGGATTCTATTCACCTGAAGTTTACTATGTAGTTTTGAGTTTGAAAACGATGTTCCCCGAAAACGTAATCCTCCTTCAGGGAAATCACGAGGGACCACAAGACCTACCAGCCTCACCTCACGACCTACCTTATCATCTTCAAAGAAGATTTGGCTCTGATTGGCAAATAGTCTACGACGAGCTCAGCACACTTTTCAGACGTTTCTACACGGCAGTCCTCGTGGAAGACAGATTCATAATGTTACATGGGGGTGTTCCAAGCAAGGCAAAAACTCTTGACGATGTTGCTTACGCATACCAAAAGCATCCATCTGAAACTCATTTGGAAGAAATATTATGGAGCGACCCTGCTGAAGGCACTAAAGGAACGCGTTATTCGCCTCGAGGTGCTGGATGCCTTTTCGGCAAAGATGTGACGGATGCCTTTCTAAGAATTGTCAACGTAAAATATGTAGTCAGGGGTCATGAACCAACGTATGAAGGTTTCAGGCTCAATCATGACGGCAAGATAATGACAATTTTTTCAAGAAAGGGTCCACCATACTACAATAACAAAGGCGCCTATCTCAAGATTAACCTCTCCAGCAAAATAAGTTCTGCATCGTGGCTTTGTTCAAGCATTCAGCAATTTTAATGCCAGATTTTTATTCTTATTTGCTAAAAATTTTAAAATTAAAATGAGACTATTAATCTTATGTAAAACTCACTTATAACATGTTTTCAGTATATAGGGCTTGTGGTTCCTAATCTTTAAAAAGCAATATAAACCACTATACTAATCAAAGCCATAGTTGAGCGGAATAGATAATGGGGCAAGGAGCAGCTTTGAAGATTGACCTCAACTCCATTGAAGGGGAAGGAGAGTTTCCATGCCCCTCTTGGGGAGTAATGATTTCTCCGGACGATGATTCAGAGAAAACCTACAAGATAGTTGATATTGAAACACTAACTGATGGCTCGCTTAAAAAATTGACTGTCACCTGCAAGAAATGTCACAGAACAATAATTTTGGAAGGCTTTGAGATGCTTAATAAACTAGAAAATCATGGTAAAGGCTGAAAATCTAAGACTACATTTTATTATGCATAAAAAGCGGAAGGCTTTTCTTACTGAAGCACATTCCTTTATCGGGTGACCAAGCTGAGGTTATCTGGGATTTTCACGTCGACCATCGGCAGTTTTCCTCTTGAAGATTCCGAAACTAACAGAAAGAGATGCGTAGAAGACCTTCTAGCATTCGGCTTAGATTTCCCATCTTATCCTCAGCTAAGAGATATGGATGCTCAATTTCTGAATGACCTCGCAAGACACGACAGCGGAGTTCGGTTAGAAAAAGCTCGATACAAGCTCAACGGGAAAAAAATAGAATACAATGGTCCTCCGATAGGCTTGGAACCTTTTTTCTGGACGGTAAGATATCTAAAGGAAAAAAGATTGGCAAACAAAGTTGAACTGAAAGCTCCCATCACAGGACCATTCACTCTTGCTTCTTATATTGAAACTAAAAATGGCATGTTTCCCTTCAATACTGCTACTTCCGATTTGAATTTGGTTAGGCAGATCGCCGAAGTTGTGTCAGAGAGCTGTAAGGCAGCCTCAAAAAACGCAAGTATAATTTCAATCGATGAACCCATTTTAAGCGTATTGGTGGGAACGAAAACGGCCTTCGTGCATCACGAAGAAGACATAATCGAAGTATACAACAGTCTCAAGGAGGCTTGCGGAGAAAAGATTGTGGGGACTCATATCTGCGGAAGAATCTCCTCCAAACTGGCTGAAATCCTTCTACGTACTGATCTCGACTTTTTGAGTCATGAATTTTATGATACACCTCAAAATGCTAAGATATATTCGCCAAATAAACTTTTGGAAAGTGAAAAAATGCTGTCTGTGGGCTGCTTATCCACAAAAAACCCGAGAATAGAAAGTCCAGAAGAAATTCTTAGACTTATGAGGCAATTCGATGAGTACAAAGAAGCCCTGTTTTTCACTCCAGACTGTGGGTTTAGGAAACTTCTACTTAATAACTCGAATACAGAGAAAGCCTACGAGATTTCGTTATGTAAGATTAAAAACATGGTCGAGGCATCGAAAAAGTTCAAAGGTTCTTGTTGACTGAGTGAAAATTATTGGCTGGTTTCTCCAACAATCCGACTTCTCTTAGGATTTTTTTGAACTCCTCATCTCGTAAAGAGGCTTTTCTTCCACCTGCGTAGATCGCTTTGATCCTTTGCAAAACACGTGTGACTGCTTCTTTGTTTGGCGTCTTTCCAGTTGTTTCTTTAATCATGTATTTGACAATAGCTTTACCTGACTGTTTACCTATAGTTAAGCGGCGTCTGTTCCCCACAAGCTCAGGAGGATATGGTTCATAAGTCAAAGAGTTGCTTAGAACACCATGCGTGTGGATGCCGGATTCATGTGCAAAGGCATAGTCGCCAACAATTGCTTTGTTTGGAGGAACCACATAACCACTGGCTTTCCCTATAAACTCTGCCGTTTCTTTTAGTTTTCTGATTTTGTTCTCGAACTTCTTGACGCCGTGGTGCATCAAAAGATTCATTATGACCTTTTCGGTTTCAGCATTCCCAGCTCTTTCACCAATGCCTAAATATGTTGTGCTAGCATAAATCTTAGACCAGATTCCAGAAGATGCTCGGATGGCAGCTAACGTATTTTCAACTGCATTTCCAAAGTCATCATGGGCATGGATCTCAACATTTTTGATTTTAGTTTCAGCTCTTACAGCCCTAATCTTCGCCGGGATCCCAATAGGTAAAGGAGCTTCTGTATAAGATAATCCAATACCAACGGTGTCGCATATTCTATAGCAGTCAGCTCCTACGTCGGCCACTGCGTTGATGAACTTCTTTTCGAAGTTCCAGTCTGCTCTTGTACTGTCTTCACCATGAACAAAAACTCGCAGTCCATGATCCTTCGCGGCGTACTCAACTACTTCCACAACTCTTGTAAGGAGTTCGTCAGGAGTTTTTTCGGGCCATTTAGCCTTAAAGTGAATGTATGAGACTGGATGTGAGATTCCGACATCTTCAAATCCGCAATCTATAGCGTCGTCTATATCTTCTTTAAGAGCTCTACACCATCCAGCTATGCTGGCATGTAAGCCCATTTTTTGAATAAGCTTTGCGGCTTTTTTATCTGGTCTTTGGTAGTGATGAAGCTCAATTCTTTCAACGCCGATTTCGTCTAAAAGTCTGGCAATTTCAGCGGCGTCCTTTGGAGTAACTGCTAAGCCTGGCATCTGGACGCCGTCTCTTAATGTAGTATCATCGATTACGGGATCCGTATCTAAAGTAATCTTGCGAAACCCAAGTTCTTCTAAATTCACGTCATGTACACCACTATACCGTGGAAAATATCTATTTGCTTGTGCTAAGAAAGATAATTATGGTAGACTTGTTGGATGAAAGATTGAGATCAAGGTTTCAGTATGGGTAACGTTCGGAAGCTGCTCTACCATCTCATAGATTATTCTATTCAGTTCCTCCAAACTTTCTGCTTCAACGATAACCACAGCGTCAAACCTTCCAAGCACAGAATTAGCCATCTTGACGCCTTTGATTTTTCTGGATCTCACTACATCTTCTGATGTACCAGGCTTCACAGTAACCATTACGAAGGCTCTGAGAACTTTTCGACGCAAATCTTTTGTCGAAGACACCCTACCACTCTCCTGAAGACAGTTTTTATAGGCTTATGCGCTGCTGAGCACCAATGATGTTTCTGTATGTATTATGTTAGGGTCTTTTTCAATAACTTTGTAGAGTATCTCGTTGATGCTTTCGAGGCTTGGCGCTTCTATGACTATTACCGCATCGTATCTGCCATATATAGCGTCTGCTTGGACGACTTCCTTTACTTTTTCCTTTATTCTCTTAATGGTTTGCATCGAGGTTGCAGGTTTCGTTTCTACAAATATATATGCTTTCATCTTTCTTCATTTCCTCCTTTTAGTTATTTTCTTCCTCTTAATAGTCAAGATACTTCATTATTTCCCATGGTGTCACGTAAAGGCAGTACTGGTTCCAGTCGTTTGTCTTGTATTCTATGAGAGAATCAAATATATGGCTTCCAAGCGTTTGATGTATGATCTCACTGCTTTTCATCTCTTCCAACGCTTCCTTAAGTGTTGTCGGAAGCTCTTTTATCCCTAACGCTCTTCGTCTTTCAGCAGATAGTTTATAGACATCTTCGTCAACTGGATCCCCCGGATCTATTTTCTTTCTAATTCCATCAAGTCCCGCCATCAGAATACAAGAAAACGCGAGGTAGGGATTGCATGATGGATCGGCACCCCTATATTCAACACGTTTGTGAGAGGCATATTCTTGACCTTTATAGTATAATGGAATTCTTATTAATGCCGATCTGTTTCTGCGAGACCACATTATGTAAATTGGAGCTTCGAATCCTGGCACAAGCCTCTTGTATGAGTTAACTGTTGGACAACATACTGCAGTCAAAGCCCTAGCGTGTTCCAGTAGTCCGCCTATAAAATATCTCCCAGTTTGGCTTAGCTCAGCATACTCATCATTTTCATCATACATAACGTTTTCCTCATCCTTCCACAATGAAGTGTGAACATGCATTCCGCTTGCATTATCCAGATAAACAGGTTTAGGCATAAAGGTGGCTATTAACCCATGTTTTTTAGCAACGTTTTTTGCCACAAACTTGTAGTAAAGTGCATTATCAGCCGTTTTAATTAGTGATCCAAAGCGAAAATCAATCTCAATCTGACCTGAAGTCGCTACCTCATGATGGTGTTTTTCAACTATCAAACCAAAGTAATCTTCAAGTGTAGAAGCAACCTCATTACGGTAATCAATTGTGGTGTCTTCCGGCGGAGGTCTATAATATGCTTCTTTTGGTCTAAGAACATAGCTTCCAGGAGAAGTTTCAGAAGACTGCGGCAAAACTCGTGGGGCTCCCCAAGAGTCCCCTTCCCCCCCTTTTGGACTGACCCAAAGATCCCAAGTTAGTTTAGTGGGATCAATTGAAGAAAAAATGAAATATTCTAATTCAGGAGCAAATAATCCAACATAACCCATCTCTTTTGCATTTTTTACAGCTCTGGCTGCAACATATCCCCTTGGATCTACATCTGAAGGTTCCTTGCTGCCATAAGATTCATATACATCACCTAAAATTATGCTGCTTTTTTGGTTTTCACTGTTACTCCATGGAATTACCGCAAGAGTACTCGGATCAGGCATATATATCATGTCCGACTCATTAATAGTTTTGAAGCCTCGGACAGAAGAACCATCGAAGCCCAGTCCTGCTGTGAAAGCTGAACCATCAATGTAATCCCTTACTGGTATGACCATATCTTGTATTAAACCCCGTATGTCTATGAAGGCTGAGTGTACCCACCGTATCTTGTTTTCCTTGAGAATCTGTATAGCTTTTTTTATATTTTCAGCATCTGTCATTATGTTCACCAATTATTCAACAAACGAACTCTAAATGTTAAATTTATATATAAATTTTGTGGTTATAAATCAAAATGTTTAAATATTATGATATTTATTTAAATATTTACTAATTAGAATTTTGAGAATGTGATAAAGTTGAAATATGTTTTACTAGATAAGATCGATGAAGTCGATCTCAAAATCATAAGTTTGCTTCAAGAAGATTCACGTTTAAGTTTTAACAAAATAGCGTCTAAACTAGGTATATCGCCTGGAACGGCATTTAACCGTATCAAAAGTCTAGAGGAAAGAGGTGTGCTGAAAAGATATACCGTTCTTATCGATCCTGCAAAACTTGGATATACTATGACCGCTCTTGTGCTTATTCAAGCCGAAGGCGCACATCTTTCAGATTTAGAAGGCGAGATCGCTAAAATTGATAATGTAATTTCCGTGTATGACATTACTGGAGACTTTGACATCGCAGTAATCGCCAGATTTATGGATAGATTTGGTTTAAATGAGTTTGTAAAGAAGATTTTAGCTATACCTTATGTGAAAAGAACAGTTACAAATATTATTCTTAATGTAGTCAAAGAGGACTTGAGACTCAAGTTTCACTTAAAACACAGAGAAAAAACGGAATGATGTTTTAGAGTGTATATTACTTCAGATTTTATTTCTATTCTCTAGATTTTCTTTAATTTAAGCAATTTTTTGTCAAATCATATATACTTGAATC
>CAZIFH010000130.1:0-4373 GCA_964539065.1 uncultured Candidatus Bathyarchaeia archaeon
TGAATTGTCGAACGCTCCGTCCCCATAAACCTTAGAGACTCTTCTGTGCCTCTCAGCCTTCCTCAACAGCTTGGAGAAGACTCTTGAGTCGTGTGTGCCGTCCGTGGTAACCATCAATGCTAGGGCTTGCTTCGTCTCCACATCCACAGCGAAGAATATCTTTACGTACCTTTTCTTCTTTCCATGCTCGCGTTCAACCCAACCTCCAGCCTTGTGAACACGGACTCCAGTCGAGTCAACAGCTATGACGACATCGTCTGAACCTTCAAGATCCTCGTATGGTGAAAGGTCTATTCCTAGTACGCGTCTCCTAAGCCCAGAATAGTCTGCTGATGGAAGCCGTGGAACCAGACGGTTCAAAGCCCTCGTGAAGCCCTCGAGCTGCCTATAAGGCAGTCCAAAAAGGTATCGGACAACAGCCAAGAACATAACGTGAGATTGGGTTAGAGTGAAAGGACGACCCTCTTTGCCACCGTTCATAGTCTTCAACTCCTCGTCGTATCTCTCCAGAAATTCAAGGCTGAGAAGCAGTTCACCACACTTGATAAGCCGTTCATCAACACTATCCCAATCCACAAGCCTACACCACCCCCAGAACAACAGAGAAAAGACAGAAAAACCTAGTTACTCCACAAAGCAAAATTTTTTAAACTAAATCACGGTTTCTGTTATTAGTTTATTTAAAAAGAGGGAGTAATATAACTTTATATATTTTTAACACTCTTCACCATAATTGCCTAAAAACATTGTCAAGATTCGAAGAAAGAACCTTGAAGGACATCTTCAATTTCAAAAATTATGAGTTATAATAGATTACTTTGAATCGCGGATGTTTTTCTCTATATATTCCAGAATCTTGGCTGCCTGAACGGTGGAAAGCGCTTTAGTTGAGATAAGTGTTTTCACAATATCTGAGATTGTTGTTATAGGTTTAACCTTGTATCCTTGTTTTTCCAGTTCTTGTTTTCCGCCCTCTTCCCTATCTACGACCACAACTATAACTTCAACTTTTCCGCCTGCCGCCTCAATCAGACTAATAGCTTCGATCTTAGAACTACCAGAAGTTATCACATCATCAAAAAATATAATGCGGTCGCCTTTTTGAACCTTACCACCTGTTATTCTATCTGTTAATCCATAGTTCTTCGATTCTTTCCTGACAACAACGCAAGGCATATATAATAAACTAGCTACAGCCGGAAGCAGCAATGCACCTTTAAGTTCAATGGAAGCTAATTTGTTAGCTTTTACTAAGGAAATTACAGGTTTTATTTCATCAGCAACAACGTTTATGATAGAATGAAAATCTTCTGGAGATGACAGAAGCCATGTCAAGTCAATATAATAAGGGCTCGTTACGCCTGATTTAAGCTTAAAGTTTCCAAACTTTAAAGCTTTAGAGTGAAGCAAGGCCTCAGCGATTTTGAAGGTTTTGCTGGACATGAAGATCGCCATTATCCTTAAAGTTGAGCGTTTCATGGTAAAAAGGTTGTGACAGTTAACCCCCTTAGTTTTGATCTCGTAATGTATCAATAATCCTAAAAAAGTTCAATTGTGTTTTTCATAAGACAGGCTTGGTCAGAGATGGCTTTAATTTTTTATGAACCTTATTCTTTGCTAAAACATCTTTTAGTGACAAATCCTAGTTTTCTGTGTTCTAAACCTCAAGAAAATTTCATCTAACATGTTTATGTTAGATGGTTAATTGTATTACTAAATTGTCCACTGGCTCTAGGCTTTGATTCCATTCAGGAAACTTCCGAGAAGTAGAGAAACATCTTTCAATCTTGTGGTTTTCAATGGTTCTCAGCAACTCTGGTACTATATCGTAGTTACAGTTAGTAGTTGCTGATGGTTTCTCACAGATTGCTCAGCTAGAACTTTATTTGATTCCTACTTTTCAGTGACCACAAGTTTAAGAAAGCAACAATATCAGTAAGATAATACTTAAGTCAGGGTTCACTATCAAGAAGAGATTAGGTTAGGTCCAAATCTTGTCTATTTCAGTTTGAAGTTCACGTTTTCTTCTTTCATATTCTTCAATGGACAATTCACTTAGTTTGTATCTGGTTTGAAGCGTTTCAAGTTGTTCTCTTAGGACTCGATCTTTCTCTTTATGTTCTTTGATAAGTGAATTGAAAAACTCAATCGTTTTTTCTATTTCTGGCTTAACAGTGTTAAAGGTTTCTTCGGTAACTTTCCCTTCACTTACAAGTTTTTCAAGGTTGCTTAGGCAATCTCTCAATTTGTTTTCAAAATCCCTAATTTGACTTGGTGTTTTGTCTGAAAACATGGTTTCCAGAGTATTAATGCTTGTTTTAAGTATTTTTGATGATTCGATGATCTCTCGTTCTTCAGCTCTTAAACTATCTGCTTGTTGGGTGTAAAGAGCAGTATCAATCTCACCTACTTTTCGGCGCACCTCAAGTTCTTCTAGTTTCATTGATATTTCGCTGAACCGTTTGTTTTTTTCCTCGAGCTTACCTTTGAGTTCTTCTATCTTTGCTTCTCTAGTCTTAAGGAAAGTTGTCAGTTTACTGTCGTATTCAAAATAAAGTTTTCGAAAAACGCCTTCAGACACTTCTCCTAATTGATAAAGATTGAGAAGGGCAATTTTTCTTTCATAAAGAGTTTCAATGCTTTGCATGAGGTTGGAAATTTCATCTTTAGCTATAACTGATTGTAATGGAGTGGTAACACGTGCTGAAACACGAGATGGCGAAGGAATAGTAGGTGGCATTGGTGGAAGAACTGAAGTTTGTGGCGGCTTTATTGGTGGCGGTGTGGCCTCAGGCATTTTTGCTCCACAATATATGCAATATTTCATTGCTGGAGCAAATTTGCTACAGCTTGGACAACGAATACGCGGTTCACTTACATCTGACAAATAATTTCCTCCTAACTCTAGTAGAACTAATTCGCAGTATATATTTATTCTTTGGCTAAATTATTTTACAGGCCACAAAAAAATATGAACGTGAAATGCCATGCCCTGGAAAAACGATTATATACCTATCAGAAAAGCATTGAAAAACTACTTGAAGGAACAAGGAATCATGATTTCTGACATATTAAGCTTAATGGATGAGGAAAAAAGGTATAATGGAAGCTTTAAATAAAAGAATTCATTTGACTGAAAAGCAAAGTGAATTATTGGAATATACATTGTCAAGCAGAGAACTATCTTTTATTTGTTGTTCAGGCTTTCTACATCCTGAATCGTTCTGGACTTAAAAGGTTAATCATTGAACCGACAAGAGAAGTTATGTGGAGAGATAAAGTAACTTATGAAGGCTGCAAAAAGATACTTAAGGCACTTATCTCAAAAAAATGGTCTAATCTAATGACTATTGATCCCCCCCCGGCTCAAAAATATTAATGTATTTCTAGTACATCGCAGTCTTCGAGTTAAAGAATCGCTGATTAACCTTGCTAGAAAATAAGGTAGCCGTTAAGTTAAAGAAGAGTGTTAGGTTTTTAGGTTTGTTCACCATTTGTTTTTTTGGTGTTAAACATTGGTCTTGCCTGTTAAGGTTTTCGAGATTAAAGAAATGGTTGATTTTGGGCTTTTAATTCAAAAACTTAAAAAATTTCGTGAAGAGGAGTCTTTTGAAACCGAATCTGGAGAACATGTTACTTTGATCACTGAAATCTTAGACTTGAAAGTTGAAGGCTATATTATTTCAGGAATTTTCAGCAAAGACTATGTTAGCACCAGATTTTACAGGCGAGAAATCGTTGAAACTTTAGGAACAGAGGAGGCTCCGTTTTGGATTTTGCCATATAATAAACGGCTGTTTCTAATTGTCTTAGCTCCAAGTGTATCTCGTGGTGTAAAGAAGCTGCTTACTGGAAACGTGGCGAACAAGCTAAGCCAAATATTATTTATTCAGATTGGTGCAATTGTTGAAGCTAACATTACAAGTGAAACCCTACGTGATCTACATGAGTCAAATCCGGCCGCTACAAAGCTGATTTGGTTTGACAATGTTGACATTCCAGGTGTAGAGAAACTTTGTTTGGCAGGATCAGATGTAGGAGACACGAATTTATACAAAGAATACCTCAAACATGGGCAAATATGGTATGTAGTCTTCGAATCTCAAAGACAAGGCATAGTTGTAGGCATCACACGGAACTGCACAGTAACATTGTTCAGTAAAAGTACAATTAAAGACTTCATACAGTACATACAACAAGATATCCTTAAACTAATACAATAGCGAACTAAAGATTGCGTAAAGACGTTTTAAAAAAGTTAGGCTGTTAAATACATAATTTAGATTTCTATGTAATTTTCAGTATTAAATGTTGTTTTTTGATTACTGCTTTATAGTGTGATTCTAAATTGATTGCAATTAATACTCTTGAAG
>CAZIFH010000131.1:0-4041 GCA_964539065.1 uncultured Candidatus Bathyarchaeia archaeon
GGCTATAAGTAGCTATAAATACAATTAGATGCAGTATCCTAGGTTTAAAGCATGTACAAACTTCATGAATGCCGTAAGAAAATCATGATTTACGGCATATCTGAAAAACGCGTAAATTTTATCGCAAAAAATATAAAATTAAAAAAGTACTGACTGTGCTGCGCCAAGGCTAAAAAGAGGGATTAAAATTGAATATAGCTGTAGTTGGTGGAACTGGCTATGTAGGTTTAACAACCGCAGTCGGCTTCGCGTCGAGGGGACATTTTGTATATTGTATTGGAAGAAACTTGGAAAAGGTGAGGAAGATTTGTAGAGGGATTCCAACGATTTACGAAGAAGGATTGAAAGATATGCTGAATGATGCTTTAACCAAAAAAAGGCTGTTGGCAACGACGAACCTAAATTGTGCAATTCAAGATTCCGATGTATCCTTTGTCTGTGTCGGTACACCTAACGACGCTAATGGAAAAATAGACCTTACGCAAATCAAAAGCGCAACAAGACGTATAGGCTTAGCCTTAAAGGGTAAAAAAAGTTACCATGTAATTGTTATTAGAAGCACAGTTATCCCTGGAACAACAGAAAACATCCTTATACCTCTTTTAGAGAAATTTTCGAAGAAAAAAGCTTCGTTAAATTTTGGTGTTTGCATGAACCCTGAGTTTTTGCGGGAAGGATGCGCTATAAATGACTTTCTTTATCCGTGCAATACAGGTATTGTTATCGGTGAGCTAGATAAAAAGTCAGGCGATATTGTTTCTGAGATATACAGAGATTTTCATGCGGAAATTTTTAGGACGAATTTAAGAGCTGCTGAAATGATTAAGTATGCACGAAATTGCTACCTTGCAAAGGATATATCTTTCGCCAATGAAATTGCCAACATTTGTCAAAAATTAGGAGTAGACTACCTCGAAGTGAAGAAAGGAATGGAACTTGACTCCAGGATTGGTAAAGGTAGATTTCTGAACGCTGGGGTGGGTTTTGGCGGATCCTGCTTGCCCAAGGATGTTCTGGCTTTGGCAACGAAGGCCAAAGAACTTGGAATTAAACCTAGGATGCTTGAAGCAACTTTGACTATTAATGAAGAGCAGTATCTAGAAATAATTGCACTTATCAAGAAGGCTTTAAAGGATCTTAAAGGCAAGAAAATCGCTGTACTAGGTTTGGCTTTTAAACCAGGAACCGATGATATGCGAGAGGCAAGATCGCAAATAATAATTAATGCTTTAATTAAGGAAGGTGCTAAAATTTATGCTTATGATCCCAAAGCTATAAACAACGCCAAAAAAATTTTTGGGAATGAGATTAATTATGCTGAAAAACCCCAAGACGCCTTAACTAATGCTGACGCATGTGTTATTGTTACAGAATGGCCAGAATTTTCAAATCCAAAATTATACAAGTGTATGCGCGGTAAAGTGATCATAGATGGTAGACGGATGCTAAACCCGAGAGATATACCGTCTGATTTTAAGTATTATGCGATTGGTTTCCCGATTAGTTGATTGAACATATTACTTAAGGTGGTCTGACATATGTTAAATAAGGTGGTCTTACCAGTAGCTGGTTTAGGCACGCGTCTATTACCAATAACAAAGGAACTTCCTAAAGAGATGTTGCCCTTATTTTGCAACCTTGGAAGCAAAGGACTCTGTTTGAAGCCTATGCTTCAATTAATTTTTGAACAACTTTATCATTTAGGTTTTAGGGAATTTTGTTTTATCGTAGGCAGAGGGAAGAGAGCAATAGAGGATCACTTCACACAAGATTGGGATTTCGTAGAATATCTCATTAAAAATAAAAAGAATGATTTAATGCATCAACTTGAAACCTTTTACCGAATGATAAATAATTCAACCATCATCTTTATTAATCAGCCACAACCAAAAGGTTTCGGAGACGCCGTACTTAGGGCCAGAACCTTTACGGGCGATGAAAATTTTTTAGTTCACGCAGGTGATAATTTAATTCTGGCGCATTCTTGTCACCCTGTAAAAAGGTTAATAAAGGTTTTTAATGAACTAAATGCTGATGCAGTTTTTTTTGTGGAAAAAAAGGAGAATCCAAGCATGTATGGCGTAATTGACGGTGTGCAAGTTTCTAAGGGAATATATAAAGTGAAAAGGATTATTGAGAAACCAAAAATGCCCCCTTCAAATATTGCGGCAATTGCAGTATATTTGTTTCGACCTGTAATTTATAATCAAATTAATAATGTGAATGCTGGTGAAGGAAACGAAGTACAGTTAACAGATGCTATACAAGAACTGATAAGTCAAGGAGGCAAAGTCTACGCCTTAGAGTTAGGCAAAGAAAGGAGGTTAGATATTGGAACTTCGGAAAGCTATTGGAATGCGCTGAAAACGACCTACAGATTTAAATTTCTGAATAACTATTGTAAGAAATGAAAATTGTAAGAAATGAAAATCGCATAGTTTCGGAATTGTTGGGGGATTTTATTGTGAAAATGGAAGGGTTGACGGTTATGGTAACTGGCGGAGCAGGGTTTATTGGCTCAAATCTCGTTGACAATTTGATTGAAAAAGGCAATCGCGTCATAGTCTATGACAACTTTGATGAATATTACTTTGGTAAAGAAAATAATATACGCCGACATCTATCTAACCCTAATTTCGTATTAGTCCGTGCTGACATCCTTAATAATGATGCTTTGCTTAAAGCCATGAAGGGCGTGGATGTGGTTTTTCACTTAGCAGCGCAGCCTGGTGTCAGATTTTCTTTAGAGAACCCAGCTAAAACAAACAGTATAAATACTGTCGGTACTATTAATACTCTTCAAGCAGCAAAAAAAGCAGAAGTCAAAAAAGTTATTTTTGCATCTTCTTCTTCTGTTTATGGTGTGCCGCGTTACATGCCTTTGGATGAAGAACACCCTACAGAACCTATTTCCATTTATGGTGTTAGTAAGCTTGCAGCTGAAAAATATTGCAAAATTTACTCTGAATCAGTGGGTTTGCCTGTAGTAATACTTCGTTACCATACAGTTTATGGGCCTCGGCAAAGACCCGACATGGCGATACATAAATGGGCCGATCTTCTTCTAAAAAATATACCTCCCGTTATATTCGGTGATGGAAATCAGACGCGAGATTTTACTTACGTTGATGATATAGTTGAAGGTACAATTCTTGCCGCTGAAACAGATGATATTGATGGTGAAATTTTTAATCTTGGCTGCGGTTCTAGAGTTTCAATAAACGATGTGGTTAATGCCCTTATTGATATAACCGGTAAGGATAATTTGCAACCAATTCATCAACCGCCTAAACTTGGGGATGTGTCTGATACTCAAGCTGATATTCATAAAGCAAAAAAACTCTTGGGATATAATCCAAAAACTGGTTTAAAAGAAGGCTTAAGAATTTTCGTTGAGTGGTTCATCACTACTCAAGATAAAGTCATGCATAAGACTTAAAATTTTAGCCTCTTTAACTTGGAGAAAGAAAATATGGGCACCCAACTTAATATACTATCTTTCCTTCCTCACCATGGATCATCGATAAGTGGCGGAGAGCGTAGTTTCGTGGAGATACTTAAAAGATGGGCAAAATGGGGAAATCATATTCACATAGTTACGACAAAGGAAGGTTCATCTTTATTAGAGAGGCAAGGGTTAAACTTTATACCTCAAGTTTACGATTTTCCTGTGCTTATGCCTGCTTTTTCATGGTATTGGTGTATTGAAAGAACTATCAGAATAATTCCAAACAAGAGATTTGATTTTGTGTATTGTAATGAACCTTTTACAAGTGTAGTCCCGGCTTTTGCTGCAAAAAGTAAAACAAAAGCTCCGGTCGTAATTGTATTCAAACTGTTAGAACCTCATGAAAGCAATTTTATTTCTTGTTACAAGAATTATCGGTTAAATGTTAAACGCACAATGTTAAGTTCCGCGATGGATTCCGCTTTGATTTTGTTAAGAAATATGTTGGCTAAAAGGGCAGATCTTCTGCTAATCGTTTCAAGTTATTATCGGGAACTTTTGGAAAATATAGATATTGATCCTAGACGAATTTA
>CAZIFH010000132.1:0-4566 GCA_964539065.1 uncultured Candidatus Bathyarchaeia archaeon
CATCTCCGTCTCCACACAGCTCTTCAAAACCTTTGTTTTCAAACCTACCTTCTCAAAATGCTTTGCCGCGGCATAGGCTGACTCCTCATCCGCGCCTCCAACATACTTTATCCACCGCTTAAGCTCCCACCTCATATAATCCAGACTCTTATGTACGCCGCGCACAGGCGAATGCGCAACAAGGCATACCTCACTAAAAAGTTTATATATCTTCATCGTCGTGCCCGGCGCAACAGTACTATTAATAATCACTAGCTTAGGCTTAAAGCGCTCTATATATCCTACAACATTTTTTACAAATTCCTCTCCTTGCAGGTATGGAATACAAACATGCATAACATCAACGCCACTGGGCAGAGCGGTTTGCCCCATTCCCTCCATCTTGCCAGCATCCAAATCGAAGCCGTAAACCTCAAACCCGCCGCATTCCCTTAACAGATCAAACAGTGGACGACCAACCTCACCTAAACCGACAACCAAAACCCTCTCCTTAAACATCGCATATTCGCCTTGAGCAGCCTTTAACAAAGCAGAAACTAAACTATCAAAGTATATAAAGCTAAGTAGTAATGCAGCAAGGCGGAAATGGGAAAATGACACTCACGGAATAGGTAAGTTATGATTATGTGAAAATATGAGATGAATATTATTAAGGCTTTTTTGATGCTGGCGGAATTGTGGTGACAGTGGAAATTGCATATGAGTCTCGAAATGGACGCGATTATGTTGCTTGATCTTTTTATTCTTCGTCTTTCACTTCTCACATATTCCATAGAGGTCAAGACATGTCTCCAGATCTTTGCTTGAAATATGAAAATCTTTCAATGTTATATTAAATGAGCACGTCTTTGAGCGTCGAGTTTTGTACAACATGTCCTTTTCTAGTCGAAGCCTGGCGTATAATACTTTTATGAATGCAAGATCAGGTAAGAATCTTCTAATCAAGCTGACCGTGGGACGTATTAAGTATGCATAAAAGGGGTTCTGCCTCACCCTATAGTATTCAATTAGGTACGCCTCTTTCGTAGCAGACAATCCAAGTATCTTCACGTTTACGAAAATACTTTCCAATTCTCTTCTCAATTCTCGTGCATCGTACTCCTTCTTGTGATCAGGGTTCCAAGGTTTCTGAAACGGAAGCAACCTTAATTTCCTGTTTGGAGTAGTAACTATGAACGTGGCATCTTTCTTAAGAACACGTTTCATCTCTCCCAAATATACACTAACCATCTTGGTATCGAAATGTTCAATGACTTGAAAGCTTGTCACTAAATCAAATAAGTTGCTTCTAATTGGGAGATTTAACGCCGAAGCTCGTATGAAAAAAGCCTTGTCACAATATCTCGAATGACAATAAAGTATTCCTTCCCTCCATATATCAATGCCAATAACAATCTGAGCGGCAGCTGATAGCTCATTTACTCCATAGCCGGTGCCGCACCCAACATCTAACACCACCTTTCCATGAGCAAAAGTACACGCATACTTGTATGCATAGAGATGCCTAACCCATTGAACCAACTCTTCTGACATCTTTGGTTTTTTTACGCCAACAGAGTCATCAATTTTTGTCCTAAGAGAATGACCATGCTCCAATGCGAATTTCCCTCGAACTGAACTATAACGGTTAACTGATAAAAAATCTTCCAAAAGAAATGGCTTTCTCAATCCGCTTGTCAATATCGAACTTCCATATGTTTATTTCGATTGTACTCGTTTCTTGCGATACTGTGTGCTTAAGCAACCAGATTGCTCTTTGGGCTATATCAATGGGCTCTCTAGGCTCCCAAGAAAAGTATGCCTCGGGTTTCAGTGTTGAATGCCAGTTTCATCCTGCCAATGTTTCTGATACAACTAATCGAAAGGCTTCATGCAATGATAGAACAACAATTTATTGCTCAAAGCATAATAACACGGGCTTTCTTTAGGAATCCTGACAGTTAAATGCTGCTTCAATCTTTCTTGGTGAAGCTTCAATTCTTCCTCAGCTAACCTAATGCCCTCTCCAATTAATGTTTAAGAAGCCTATGAAAATTTGGAAGAGGAAAATCATATTTACTTATGATATAAAATCAATATAGGTACTAAATTGGATGCAGAGTTCCATGAAAATATTGTTACTGGTTCGGGATTATCCCTCAGAAAAAAGTTATGCCTACGCATTTGTCCATGCAAGAGCCAAAATGTATGTCGATAACAAGCAAGAAGTGACAGTAATAGTTCCAAGCAAATATGAAAGCATCCATTGCGTTGAAGGAATCCGAGTTTTTAGGGCGCCTCCTTACCGCATCCCCCTTGTGTTTAAAAAATTTAATCCGGAAATTTTGGCAATCCATGGGTTACCTTTCATGTATGACTTTGTGCGGGTGCACCTCAAAATAGTTCCGCTTTGCAAAAAGCTGGGAATACCGATAATTACGTGGATACATGGTGCGGAAGGAATGTTTGTGGCATCACACCACTATCTTCCTTCCTTTGGAATTAAACCTAATTTAATAAAATTCCTAGGCGTTCTCTACGATCCGGCTAAACGTACATTGTTAAGGTTGTTATTGAGGCGTTCAACCTGTGTTGTCTTTGCCTCTAAATGGATGAAAGATGTATGCGAGAAATATGCTCTTTTTCGCCATCCCCGTTCCTATGTTATACCTAACCCAGTAGATGTACATTCCTTTACTCCAAGCGAGGAAGATATAGGAAACAAAATCGAAAAAGCAGTTACAGTACGATCTTTAGAATGGAAATATGGTCTAGATACAGCCATTAAAAGTTTTGCCAAGGTCAAGGCAACATTAACTATTCTTGGTCAGGGTTCATTAGAGGGGTATCTGAGAGCATTGGCTAGGATCCATGAATCAAACGTGATATTCCTAACAAAACCAATACCGCATAATGAAATGCCATTTTTCTATAAAAAATATGGTTTCTATATAGCTTCAAGTCGAACAGAGGGTCAAGGACTAGCAATGTGCGAAGCTATGTCATGTGGTCTGCCCGTTATCGCCGCAAAAGTAGGGGGGATCCCCGAGTTTGTAATCGACGGAGTAAATGGATTACTGGTGCCTCCTGAAGACTTTTTAAGCCTGAGAAAAGCTGTAAGAAATCTGATTTCAGACAAAACGCTTTACAACTCATTATCACATAAGGCGGTCGAATTCTGCCGCAAAAAGCTGTCTTTTGAAACAATATTTGCTAGAGAATATGATATCTTCAAAAAATCGATAGAACTTACAGATAAATAGTGTTCGCAGTTCATATCAAATGGTTGACACGAGTGCAAAATCCTGCAACGTTATATTAAATGAGCACGTCTTTGAGCGTCGAGTTTTGTACAACATGCCCTTTTTGTCGGGAGTTTTTACCTTTCTTAGTAAAAGCGCTGACGTGCATATAACATTAACATAACGTTATGAAACATTTGCGCCTATTTTATAATAGCAATAAAGACATAAAGGCTAAATTAAGCTCTTCTATTCATAGAAAACATAACAAAAGCGGCGAACTCATAGCAATATTTACGTATTTCTCGGAATTGAGTTGATTTCTTTTGATATTCTGCAAAATTATACTTCTCGTGCAAATCGCTTGTCATTTAGGTGTAACCCAATCGTTTACAATATTCAATCTCACTCTAATTGCAGGCGCATTTGCATATTTGTTGACTTGTTTTCGACTGATTATTTGCCTAAAAAGATTCGTTGTTAAAAACTCAGTAGCCATTTCGTAACGAAATCCAAAAGAAATTGCGAATACGATAATACATGTTATTCAAGATAGACGTGAAGAGTAGAGGAGAATAAGGTTAGAGAGAAGGTGATAAGAGAGCATAGAATGGATTTACTGGCTAACATGCATCCTAAGCTTTTCCAGAAAGTGGTTCAGAAAAAAGCACATGTTCTTTGGAAAATGTATTTAAGATTGATCGTTCTTCTGAAATGATTGATGCTGTGAGACGCATTATAGTCGACAAAAAACCTACGGAGGGGGAGGGGTAGACTTGTATTGGTTAAGTTTATTGTCAATATATGTAAATAATTTTTTGCATTATCTTTACACCTTTAAGCAATTAATTTGGCAATAAAATTAAACATGTGAATGAGTATAATTTTAGGTTCTTAGTCACGATTTATCAGTGATAATAACTTTGATGTAAAGAGGAGTGAAGGCAAATGGAGACTTTTGACTTGCTGGTCGGCGGAATCCACGCGAGGATAAGAAAAATAAAGGCTGCCTTCGGCATCAAGCCTAACATAAACAAGGTTACTGAGCAGATTTGGGTAGGAGGAAAAAACAGGCCTGAACTAGTTGCGTCTCAAAGATTTAATGTTGTTATAGACCTTAGAGAAGCGGAAGACTATAACTACAAAGCGTTTCTCAGAAGCTGTGGCATAGAATACTTAAACTTCAAGATACCTGACCGTAACGGAGCGTCGCCACAGGTTCTAACACAAATCGCCTCAGTAATCAACAATAAAGTCAACGAAAACAAGAAGGTTCTGGTTCACTGCAACCTTGGACGGGGAAGATCAGCTCTCGCAGTTGCAGCTTACTTGATAAGCAGAGGAA
>CAZIFH010000133.1:0-3873 GCA_964539065.1 uncultured Candidatus Bathyarchaeia archaeon
TTCACAAAGTAATGAGAAAGAAATCTTCGAGGCTAAATTAGGCGATATCGTCAAGATTTTCTCAGCGGTATCCAGTGAGGATGCGATGAAAATCTTTTATGCCGCCAAGGATGGCATAAAAAGCTCAACGAAGATTATCAAAGAGTTGGGATTAACTCAGAAAAGATACTACACTCGGCTTAAAGAGTTAATGGAAGCCGGCCTCATCTACAAAGAAGATGAGTCCTACAAATATACAACACTTGGAAAGATATGTTATAAGCTAGGCCAGATATTCATGGAAACCTTGAGCCATGATGAACAACTAACATTAATAGACGGCATCCTAAAATCCAGGGTAACCAACATGACGGAAAAAGACAGAATTATTAAAATGATAATGGATAGTAATATGACCGACTTTTTAACTCTTTTCGCTTCGGAGGAAATAACTGGCATAAAGAAACTGTTAAAAACTGTCGAAACTTATGATGATCTAGTTAAAACTGTCTCAAACTGCTTTGAAAAAGCCCAAAGAAAAATCAGACTAGCTGGACGATATACGACCCCTGAACTAGCTGAGAAATCAGTTGAACTAGCAGATAAAGGTTTAACAATGGAATGGATTGATGGAGATCAAAAAAATCTCTCAACAAAACTACAAATTTTGAAGTTTATTTTCACGAATCCTAACATGTTAAAAAGTTTTTTTGATCTCATGAAGAATCCCAATGTAGATATCAGGTTTTGTTCCGAAGTGCCTTACAGTTTTATGAGCATTGATGATAGATATGGAGCTATAGAGATAATTCACCCAGTAACAAAGAAGTTTCTATTTGCAATATTTTTTGAAGATTACGATTTATGCAAAAAAATTAATAAAGTTTTCGACGATCTAAAAGAAAAATCTATCGAACATCCATACAAGCAACTGGCAGTTAAGATTGCAAAACTCAAGGCGTAAGAATTGTTCAATTGAACGCCTTTTTGGAAAAATGGATCTAATAAACTTTCACTTTGTTCCTCAATATTAAATATCGAGAATTATAACATAGCATTTAAATATTTAAAGAAAAAATTATTTTTTAATATATATATACTTTGATTCACAAAAGTGAGACGCGGAAAATATGATAAAAAAAGCCAGAGAAATATCTAGGCTAATTGGTATGCGTTTTACCGAACGTGGAATAGGATATGGTTGGGCAACTATCATAGGATCACTCGTGGCTTACAGAGGGATCCCTGATCTTTTTCGTTTAGTTTATGCATTCTTAACTAACTTCTTAATCATAAATGCGATATATGTTTATAATGATGTTGTTGATTATGAGTATGACAAAGTAAACAAAATAAACAGACCAATAACGACCGACCGCGTTACGAGGAAAGAAGGAAAAATTGTAGCTTTAATTTCTTTTTTATGCGGCATACTTTTGAGCGCACTAGCAAACGTGCAAACATTACTAATTTCATCATTCTTATCTGTACTTGGCTTTTTGTATTCTGCAGAACCAATACGTTTGAAAAACCGCTTTTTGATTGAGCACCCGATACCTGCTGTCGGTGCTTTTTTAAGCTGCCTTATGGGGGGGTCTGTCGCAAATAATCTTTCAGTCCAGGTTTTTTATCTAGGTATCATAACATTTATGATGTGGATTTCAGGCACTCCACTTTTCGACCTTCCAGACCTAACCGGAGACAAGGTAGGCAAATCTAATATCATAGACATTGTTTATGGCCCAAAATTTGGCATAAAATTCTCTATAGTCGGACTTACTTTGGTGATTGTCGTAACTGTTCTTAGTTATCCATATGCTGGATTAAACGTGATAACGCCAGTAATGGTAACATCAACTTGTCTAATTCTAATTTGGCTCGCCTATGGACTTATGGAACGTTGGCAAGATGGCCATTACTGTAGAAAAACACTCAACAAATTCATTGCGCTTAATTTAATTTGTCAAGTGTCTTACGTGCTTGGAACTTTACAAATTTGACTATACTTTTTTCTAAACATCCTTCGGTTTCTTCTCAGGTTTTTCAATGATTTTGATGTTTATTTGGGCTGTGTCTTCAGTTATTGTGTTTCCTCGGACCATCTTCCTCTTTCTCACCCCTTTCTCGCCTGGTTTGTAGCCTACGCCTCCGCTGAGTAGAACCCTTGCTTTCACCCCTCCATGGACATCGGGCCTCATCGGGAACCCTGATATGTCACATCCGCCCGTAATCTGGACTTTGTGTCCCGGCAGACCTACGATTGAACCATCCACAGTCTCACCGATCTTTCTCCCAATCAATGGGACGGCCTTACTACCTTCAACCTCCACCACCTTGGACTTACCAGTCTCAGGATCCGAGACTATTATCTTAAACTTCGCCATAGCTGAACCTTCGCCCCTCACCAACCTATGTTATTGCGCTATTGAAATCTATTAGTGATTTATAAGCATTCATGTGGAACCCTTATCCATCCTTACCTGACCTAGGCTAGATGGAATAGAACTAAACACAAGACGGCATGAAACCAGTAAGACCGCAATCAACCATAGGCCGGAAAACGCGCCAACTAGACCGTAAGCGCTCTGCCCGCTGAGCACCTCATCCATTATGTCAGATTCAACTATATAGAAGCCGCAGGCCTCCAGATAATCTCTTATAAGCCGAGCCTCCCCCACATAATCCGACCTAGTTATATTCGCAAATTGGACAGTAGGATGAGCAAACACAGCCGACTTAAGGATAGCGTTCAAAGGGTCAGCGGAGAGATCACTGGAGCTTACATAAGTCAGGTCGACTGGAAGCCACCCCCAAGGGGGAATAAAAACCATAGCCCAACCATGCCAACCAATCCGCGTAAGATTTACAATGAGATGACCACCCCAGTATGAGGAAATATCGGCTGTTCTACTAGGCATATATATGCAACCGATCTGAAGATGAGCAGGTATCCCAACTATCCGGCATAAAGCAACAAGAAGGTTCGCCTGATCGTCACAGTCACCCGCCCTCTCACTAAGCGTCTCATTAGGGTACCTTGGAACCTCAGCACTACTATAGCGCACATTAGTAAGGATCCATTCGATGAAAGACCTTAAAATCTTCAGGGCAACAGTCTCATTTCCAGCGATCTCATATGCCAAGTCAACAAGTTTTGAGTCGTTAAGAATCCAAGGACCCGCAGAAGTACAGTACTGAAACTTTAAACTTTCGGAGATATCGTTCAGGGTTCCCGATGCGCTTTCAGAAATGTTAGGAGCGGGATGGTGCCTCAAAACAACTTGGTAAGAGACTTCGTAGCTCAAGTTTTCACCCGGTTTTACCGCGTCAGGAAGATCCAGAAACGCTACTAGGTTGCCATCAATGTCCACATCATACATGTAGATCGGATGCGAGGAAGAGGTTAGGTAAACTGTCTGCCAACTATTATTCATGAATAGCCCAACTAATTCGTCACTCTCACTAATGTTCCAGTCACATCCCTCACCATTCTTGTTGATATACCTTACATGAAAAGATATCTTAAAACGCCGTTCACCCAAATATTCGTCCTTAGGAACAATACCTGTAAAATTAGAGACAAACAACAGAATGACGAGAATCAGAACAAAAAAGACACCTATATTTATTCTAGAATGTTGAACCGAACGCGATGTTTCCAGCCTCGCCCTCATTGAAATGTATGCTCCAAAGATTGAAATAGAAAAAGGCGGATTTATATTTTCCAGCAATTGAACTTATATCGCATTCACGGTAAATCAGTATATATCCTTCTAAGCACACAAAATATTTGGTCGTGTGCAGTCATAGGTTAGCTTTCTGTGCTGTGTCTGTTTGAATGAAGGGTCTGTTGTGGATATAAGTGTTTTTGAATTGGTTGTAGAGTTGTTCGTT
>CAZIFH010000134.1:0-6016 GCA_964539065.1 uncultured Candidatus Bathyarchaeia archaeon
GAGATATACAATTTTTTACATCTCGCAGATTTTTATATACACCTACTCCCAGACCAGCAATAAGTGCGTCTCCCAAAGTTTCTGTGTCCAAAATGTTTAACTGAAGAATCTTTTTTTGTAAAACATCAGAGATTATTTTAAGCCAAATCTGACTTTTTGCTCCTCCACCACTAATATAGATCTCCTCGATTTCTCGTTGAATAATTTTTTCCATTATTTCTAAATTATGGCGTAATGCATAAGCAACACCTTCCAGCAACGCACGAATTATATCAGACCTCTTATGAGATATATCTAAGCCAAAAAGGACGCCTTTAGCATAAGGATCCCATATTGGACTGCGTTCCCCACAAATATATGGAAGATACAGAAGCGAGTTCGCTCCTGCAGGAGACTCTTCAGCTTCTCTGTCAATAATTTCGTAAGGCGTCATGCCCTCTGCTTTTGCCCGTACAGCCTCAATCTGACCGAAGCATCTTTTGAACCATCTGAGTGTTAAACCTACGCTATTCACCGCAGCTATCGTCAACCACTTCTCTGGCGTAATATAACAAGTGTTTAGAAATCTTTTGTCGAACAAAGGCTTATCTAGGATGAGGCATACCCGGCCCACTGTTCCAAGAACAATAGATGCTTGGCCTTCCTTAATAAGTCCGCTACTAAATGCTGCGGCAACGGTGTCCATACAGCCAGCTATTACTGGTGTTCCCTTTTCAAGACCAGTAATCTCAGATGCTTCAGACGTAACTTCACCAACGATCTTTGTAGAAGGACATGCCTCTGGCAGTTTATCTATCGAAATACCTGTTTCTTCACAAAGTGTTTCAGACCATTTTTTTCTAATAGTTTCAAAAAGAAGAGTAGTTACAGCTCTTGTCCAGTCAATGATAAATTCACGCGTCAATTTTTGAACTATAACACCCGCAGGAGTTAAGAATTTATATGTTTTTTTAAAGATCTCCGGTTGATTCTCCTTAATCCAAAGTATGATGGGTGCAGAGAAGCTTCCAGGTGCTATCCGATTGCCGGTTATATTAAAAATTTTTTCTTCACCGATATTTTCTTTAAGCCAGGTACATTGAGATGTTGTACGCCTATCTATTTGCATTATCGCGTTTCTTAATATTCTTCCTCTATAATCAACCGATATACATGCATTTGTGCCACTGACACATATACCTGCAACATCCTTAGGGTCTATTCTAGATTTTCTTATGACTTCCTTAATTGTTTTTGCTGCAGAAATCCACCAATATTTAGGATTCTCTTCTGCCCAACCAACTTTTGGAGTCAGTATTGAATACTTTTCATAAGCCTTTGACACAAGAGTCCCTGATGTCTCATAAAGTCCTGTTTTGCATCCGGTTGTTCCTATATCTATTCCTAAGAGAAAAACAGGTTTTCTAAGTTCCATCTGAGGGCACCTATCAGAATTAACTTTATCAACCTATCTGCTGTAGTTAGAGATAAAATACTCCTTTTTATCTTTAATGATGTAAAGCATCGAGAAACTTAAGATTAGAGTTTCTGTCGTTTTACAGAACTTCTAGGGTTGATGCAATTCAAATTTAATGAACGCTTACTTGGATCATCTTTTTAAATTGTTTTTAAGATATAAGTTCATTAAAATTTATTATTTTATGTAAAAATAAGACTTTAACTGCCATTCCCAATTTTTATGTTTTCAGTTTAATCTGTTTTCTTGAAGGAGAATCTTGTGAGTCTATACGTTTTTACTGTGAATCAAAGCGTCTAGACCGTATGGTGCCATATTCCATAATTGCCTATCCCACACTGAAAAAGCGTTATCAACCTCATAGAATTTTAACCTGACTTGCATGAATTATATGAATTATGGTATGAGGATGTGTTTAAGCCCTTCTCCCTTCTCTTTCATTAAAATAGCTTTTACAGCCTCTTCTAAAGGAAGGGTGTGAGTAATTAAAGGCTTCAACTTAATTTGACCTTTACTGACCAGTTTTATAGCTTTCCAGTGATGAAAAGTTCTAAAACCAGATGTACCGGTAACTAATAACTCCCCATAGTGAATTATGTTAGGATCCAATGTAATCGTAGAGCCGGCAGGTGATCCTCCAAACAAATTTATGGTTCCACCCTTTTTTACAGACTTCATTGCCAGCTCTATAGCAATAGGTGAACCTGTGGCCACTATAGCAACATCAGCTTCATAACCTCTTAAATCCTTAATTAAACTGCAAAGATCTTCGTTTTTTGGATTAACGACTAGATCCGCACCAAGATCCTTTGCTATTTTAAGCCGTTTTTCTGCCACTTCGCTAACTATAACTTGTGCATTGTACAACTTGGTCAATTGAAGATGCATGAGCCCTAACGGCCCAGCTCCAAAGATAATCACTGTATCACCAGCGTTTATATTAGATCTCTCAATTCCATTTATACAAGCGGCCAAAGGCTCTGTAATTGCAGCTTCTTCATATGAAAGGGCTGGTGGTATTTCGAAAACATTACCGATCTTAATAGCTTGTGCAGGAATCTTTACGTATTCTGCAAATGCGCCGTCATAATCATAACCTAATGTTGGACGAGTTACACATAGATTTGTTCTTTCCTGCATGCAATAAATACATTTACCACAGTGTATTATGGGTCTCACTGTAACTCGCATTCCCTCTTGTAGATCCTTGACCTTCCCTCCAACCTTAACTATATCGCCTGCAAACTCGTGTCCAATGATTCTTCCAGCCTCTATAGGAATTCTAAAAAGACTATGATATATTCTAATGTCTGTGCCACAAACTCCTGACGCCTTTACCTTAACTAAGATTTCATCTTCAGATATCTTAGGAACATTCATTGTTTTAATCTTTAATTCTTCAGGGCCGAGATAAACTACAGCTTTCATTAAATCAGTCATTAACGATTCCCTGCATTACCTTTTTTACACTCATATAATTTGTACGATAAAATCTTTTCGTGGCGTGCAGTTATAGGATAGCTTTATGCTGTGTCTATTTGATGGAACAAATCGTCCACCAGTACATTATATTTCACATTGTATAGGATCTTTTGATGTTGATAGATGATTATGTAGTAAAAGCAACAGAATCTGGTAAAAGTATTAGTATAATGCAAGATGTTGGAGTTGGGGCTATCGATATGCAAGTAGGACTGTTCTATACAAAGAAAGGAGCAAAAATAAAGATTTTAAGAAGCCAAGTTGCACCAAGAGAACCTCAACTCGCATATTATTAGTCTTTATGGAAAGGGTTGTGTGGAGAATGGACGGGTAAATCATCCTTACCGAGATAATATAACAAAAAGTATACAGTGCAGGAGATTTTTTGGTCCATTCTCAACATCAGAAGTATAGCTGTTGGTTTTATAGAAGCCTTTCAGCCAACTTGTTGCTTGGCGCGCGAGATGTTATGATGAGTGATGATTAACCATCCTGGATTGAACAGAACTTTCCGTAGACTGCTGCCACATAATCTTTGCACTTGGTGAAGTGGCGTAAGATGTTTGCGCATGATTACAGTTGCAATTAACGCAGCGATAACGAAGATAATCACTATTCTTACTATTCGCTGAATGGTTTCTTTCCGTCTTCATACATTGTTTTCAATAAAATCTTATACGCTTAGATAATTATGCGCTTTTGAGATTTTTCTAGGGTAATCTTTCTCATTGTGAATATTTCTCTTAGACAGTCAGTTTGACAACTAAATCCATGAAGGTGGCTAATTTGTCGGTTAACAATTTTTCCCTCATGCTTATTCCAGACCCAAAATCTTCAACTAGTTTTTTGCCGTAGTATGCTGTTGCTAAAAACGTCTTAGTCAATTTTATGCATTTCAGAATTGTTTCTAGTTTGCCAGCTTGGAGATATAGTGTGACATCATTAATAAGAAGAACTTCTGTTGGATTTTGGATGTACTCATAAAGCAGTGGCTCCATATCTTTTCTGTTCAGCTCAGCATAACGCAGAACTTCCTTGGCTGTTGTCCCACTTAGCCTTGGCGTGTAAACCTTATCTAGTGAAAGATATTTAACGCCACCAGTTATGTTTACATAATCTGTCATTTTTCCGCCTATACTATTGATTCTTTTCGGAGCCATGTCAACAATAGTTATTATTTCTGGGTTCACAAGAGCCGTCAATTCTTGAAATAGTTTAGCTGCAATCTTCGTCTTTCCAGAACCAGCTTCACCTAATATCAATACCTTCTTGCCGAGAACTTCGCTGCCTCTCAGTCTACTTATCGGTTTATTTTTCGCCAAAAGGGTTTCCCTACTTATTCCAATATTTTTCAAGATAAACAATATGAAGAATCCGATGACGCTTCCTGGAACACAGCTTAACGCCCACCCAAAACCGAAAATTAAGAAAGCAAATAATGAACCCTGATTTGACATTAGATCTAGTAGACTCTTAGTTTCAAGCCATGGTGCTATTATGAAAAGAGCTAGAGGAGCACCGATCAATAAAGTGCCCAGTGGTTCGGCGAGGGCTGCTATTAGACGTGTCTTTTCATGGCCCTTAAGATGCTCTAATATCCAATATACTATACCGACAATGATGCCTCCTGGAATTCCGCCTGGAAAGGCGTATATGGTCCCTATTCCAAGCACGTTCCTTATTGTTCCTATGAAGATCGCTGATACTGCTGCCCAGAATGGGCCGACAACCACTCCTAAAATTGCGTTAATCGTGTGTTGAGTGGGATTGGCCTTTGTTCCAAAAACAATGAACCATGTATACGGCGAGATGACCGTGCCTAAGGCGGAAAAAACGGTGACCAAAGCAAGCTTTTTTATGTGCACAGCTCTGTTCTTCATTCTTTTTTCATCTCCTTTGCGAGTTGAACAACAAAATTAGCCAGATCGTAAGCTTGCTCGCTGAAAATCACTATCATTGGCTCTTTACCTACGTCTCCTCTGTGATAAATGACATCCGGAACTTTTCTGATTCTTTTGATAGCTTTTTCTACGCCCCATGGAATGGTTCTTCCTTCAACTATCTTGATTTCCTTAGGCTCTTTTCTTCTGTCGTAGTAGGAGACGGTCATGCCTTTTTTCTCTAGAATTCCTAGAAGTTCTTCTGAAAACTTCAGGTTAACCGCGGCTGCTTTCTTTTCATGATACTTACTTATTTCCAATATGTATTTAGCCAAATGCGACGAGCATCCGAATTTTACATTACCAGCAGCCTTAACGCCATTAAGAGTTTTTACGATTCTACCATCTATAGCAGCTATGTCATTAATGCTTTCCGCATAAGGAACCGCCATAGCAAGATTCATGCCAACCTCTGGAACGAGAGATGCAACTTCAGATGAGACTTCAAGAAGCGCCTTAGCCTTGTCCAAGTTCATTAAGACCTTATAACGCGAAGACTCACGGTAAAGATGTGCAGTCGGATTGACTGGACCATAACCCTTTCCAATGTTTAATCCGAATTTTATGCCCAAGGTAACAATTTCCTTAGCTTTTCCAACGGCTTCAGGTATAGACAACTTTTTAGCAAGCCCAGCAGCAACAGCTGCTGAGAAGCTGCAACCTGTCCCATGGGTGGTTTTGACACTTAGCCTAGGTGTTTGATATGTCTTAAAGTTGCCTTTATAATAGAGGACGTCAACTGCTTCTTTTTCATCTAAATGTCCACCCTTAACAACAACAGCTTTAGGTCCCATTTCAGAGATTTTCTTAGCCGCAACCTTTGCATCTTCTAAACTTTTGATTTCTACATCAGTAAGCCTTTCAGCCTCAAATCTATTTGGCGTTATGATGGTTGCTTTAGGCAGAAGATATCTCTTAAGCGCATCTACGGCTTCAGGTTTTAAAAGCAGCGACCCTGATTTGGCAACTATGACTGGGTCAACAACTAAAGAAAACTTGTACCTCAAGACTTCTTCTGAAACGATCTTTATTATTTCCTCTGTATACAACATCCCTGTTTTTCCAGTGTCAATGCCGATGTCTTCAGCCACCGCCTTTATTTGTTCGCGAATCATCTCAGGCTCTAAACTCTCAACAG
>CAZIFH010000135.1:0-2575 GCA_964539065.1 uncultured Candidatus Bathyarchaeia archaeon
AGTGAATACTATGTACGTAGAGAATCTACGTAAGGTACCAAGGATAATCCTTGATGAAGTTGTTCAATTTTCACGTTGTATAGAAGAAGTTCGCGTCATTCTATTTCATAAAACTGGAGAGTCTTTCAAGCTTAAAATGAAAGTCTTCATTTATACACTTCTCAAATTTTCGTCCAAGACTGTAACTCAAGCATTTTTCACTCTCGTAAGTTACCTTTTACTTATTCCCCTGATTATTTGGATTATCTTATGCTATAAAATGAACATCATCAGGACAGATGATCTATTTAAAACGAGAGCCCTCAAGGTCATAGCGTCTAAAATCACGAGAAGATTCATTGCAATATTCGTAGCAGGATCCATTGAAGAATAGTTCTACGTTCTAGGCCGCCTATAGGAATACCAGAATATAGGGAATGAGCGAAATCACCAAAAATCTTGATATATTAAGGGGATAAATATGCAAAGAAGTAAGGGATTACAAATACGAATGTTGATTCATAGAGTGATTACATATCCGCTGCTAATGCCCGCAATTTTAGGCTATAAGTTAACCAAGAATCAGAGATGTTTGGATGTTTTTTACTGTGGCTTGGATTTGTATGGTTGTGTTTCTGGTTCTATTAGATCCATGTTTCATGGGATTCCTAAGAGAAATTTGAGAATAGCAAGATACAAGGGGATGAGTATAATTTTTCCAAGCAGGGAAGACCCCTCCTTTGATGATGTGTGGTTAAGAGAAGTGTATTATCCATATTTACCGAGGCACGAAGATATAGTATTCGATGTAGGGGCTCACATGGGTTTCTTCACGTTGAAAGTAGCTAAGCAGGTAAAGGAGGTAATCGCATTCGAGCCAGACCCTCAGAATTTTAAGTTTCTTCTATCAAACATCAAATATAACGATCTTTCAAATGTTAAGCCTTTTAATCAAGCTTTAGGGGATAAAGACTGTGATGTCTTTTTGAAAAGAGGATATGGATATGGCAGGACAAGAACTACAGAGAGCAACACAGGATACAACGTTAAAATGAAGACCTTAGATACCGTAGTTAAAGAGTTGGGGATAATTCCTGATGTGATAAAGATAGATGTGGAGGGAAGTGAAATAAAAGTTTTAGATGGTGCAAAATCTACTTTAACTCGCTACAAGCCGCAGTTAATAATAGCATCCTACCACTATTCAGATGAATGGAAGGATATAGCCAAAATATTGGCTGGGATAGGAATCTCATGTTACGTCTATGAGGTTCCTTTAGCACTTCAAAAAGCACGAGAAATATACGTTTACTCTAAGCCATCTTAATAGCCATAGCCGTAAAATCTGAATTTGTGATTACCATGCATATTGCCATAGTAGCCGCGTATTGGCATTATCCAGAAGTTGCTTATGAATTTCCACAACACCTGGTCAAGCAAGGGCATAATATAAATGCTATTCTCTGGAACCAAAAAGCACACAATATCGCAAGACATGCCGTTACAAACGGATTTACAATATACAAACTTCCGGGTATAAATTTTTTTGCCTTGTTTAATTCATCACAAAAATATCCATACATATTTGGGTTGCGTCGCGTAATTGCTCAGTTGAGACCTGAGTTAATAGATTGTCAGTCACACTTGTTTCTAACCACTATTCAAGCAGTTAAAGCTGCTAAAGAATTAGGTATACCCAGTGTTGTTACGGTACACGGCGTCACGGCTAGAAGAAACCTCGTTACCAACATGGCACAGCATATTTACCTATTTAGTTTAGGTTCTTGGGTTTTCAAAGAAGCTACCCTAGTGAGATGCTTAACAAAAGGAGATGCACAAGAAATAGCGAGTTATGGATGTCCTCCAGAAAAGATAAGAATAATCCCCAATGGCGTGGACACTGAACTTTTCAGACCAAAAAACGGACAAGAGGAAAATCTCGTGGTGTGGGTCGGAAGATTTGTTCAGGAAAAAGGCCTTCAATACCTAATTGAGGCAGCAAAAATCGTTGTTAGCTATCGCAAAGACGTAAAGTTTATGCTGATAGGTGATGGCCCACTTATGCAAGAAATTAGGTCAATGGTTGATAGATATAGTTTGTCTAATAACATTATTTTTACAGGTGTAGTCGCACATAACCAACTCACAAAAACCTTGCAGAAAGCCACATTATTTGTAATTCCCTCATTAAAGGAAGGTATGCCCAATACACTACTTGAGAGCTTGGCCTGTGGTAAGCCGGTGATAGGTTCAGACATATCTGGAATAAATGATATTGTTACTCATGGACAAAACGGTCTTCTCGTACCACCTAGAAACCCCGAAGCGCTAGCTAATGCGATCTTAAAACTGCTAGATAGTAAAAATCTTAGAAGAAGATTGGGCCAAAGTGCAAGACAACTAATTGTTAGAGAGTATAGCTGGGACATAATTATTAAAAAAATAGAAAAGGTTTACCATGAAGCAGTCGAACAAGCAAATTAATCATGAAACAAGCATCCGAAGAACTGGTAACATTATCATTTATGAATGATTTGATAAATTTTACTAGCCAGCATTGATAAACCTTCGATTGATTGATTACTCTGGGTTATAG
>CAZIFH010000136.1:0-7709 GCA_964539065.1 uncultured Candidatus Bathyarchaeia archaeon
GTCAAGATTATGGGTATTTTCAAAATTTGCGCAAGCCTTATAAGTTTAATCAGTTTTTCAACTAGTTTTTCATTTTCTGCAATTTGAACAAAAAGTTTCTCCTGAACATCAATTATTACAAAAGCTGTTTCCTCTTTGGAAGCTAAACGTGAATCCATTTTTTTGTCACTATCATATACAATATGTTCCATAAAACTCAATAGTATTTCGATTATCTTCTTTCTTTCGTATTTAAAAAAACAATTTAATAAATCATTTTCCACCAAATATACATCTAAAATATTTTTCAAATGGATGATTAAATAATCCAAAAAGTGTTTAAAAATCGCAAAAAGCAAACATAAACAAGATCTTCCGTAAAGATTTATCGTGGTCCAAAATGGAATGTTTTTTCACCTTGGACACTACGGACCTTTGGACCAATATATTTCCAGAGCCAATCTGCAAATTCCATCGGATTTTTTGTCTGCACATAAACTTCGCCCGGTCCGGTAACTTCTGTTACAAGCCCTTCGCCTCCTAAAAGAGTGGATTTTAGCCCGCCAAACATTCGAACTTTGTATTCGCAGGTTGTGCTTAAGGCAGCTAGATGATAATTGTCCACAATCAATTTTTCGCCTGAATTAAGATCATGCTTGTCTATAGCTCCAAAAGTATTAATAAAAACCTCGCCTTCACCTAAAGTCTTAATCATAAACAGGTTTTGACCGAACAACCCCTTCGTGAACCCTTGCCACTGAGTATCCAGATTAACATGTGGGGTTGAAGCAATATATGCTGAGCTTTGAATAACGTATCCTTTGTCCTGATTAATATCTAGACGTGTTATGTCACCAAGTGGAGCTGAAACAAACCCAACCTTTGCTTCTCCGCCACGTGCAAAATAATCATTAATAAATAATGTTTCGCCGCCAAGCACCGAAACCTTGAGTGTTCTCAACAAACCAGATTGATCAACTCTCGTGCGGGTCTTCACCTCAACATTGCCGGTCATATAAATAAAGGCGCCAGCTTCGGCTGTAATACAGCCTTCGTTTGGTAAATGTACCTCTAGAAGAGAGTAAGAAGGGCGATACTTTATTTCATATTTATAAGGCGCAGTTTCTTTTAGAATCTGGGTTAAGCTTGCTCCACAATGGTGACAAAACCTTGCGTTCGAATCAACTGGTACTCCACATTTAGAGCAAGAAGACAAGAAAAACACCACTAAACATTAAACGTAATAATGCTTTTATGTTTTTTGACAAACCAACAGGAATATTTGAAAATCAGTTCAGAAAGTTTCCTTATGTACAATTTCTTCTAAAGGTCGTTTATATGGTTGACTAGGTTTTTCTGCCGGTCTGCCAATTGGAACTAAAGCTATGGGTCTAAACCATTTTGGAACATTCAAAATGGTTCTTACCATATCCTCTCTAAACGCTCCTACCCAACATGCACCTAAACCTAAGTCAACTGCGGCTAACAACATGTTCTCAATGGCTGCAGCAGTATCTTGGATACAATAAAGGTCAGCTCCTCTAATTCCATATATCTGTTTCGATTTATTCCATTCTGCAAGAATCACTATCACAACTGCAGCTTTATCAATGAAACATTGGTTTAATGCAGCTTCAGCTAACTTGCTTTTCATTTTAGGGTTTCGAACCACAATAAAGCTCCACGGCTGAATGTTTCCTGCAGAAGGGGCTAATCTTGCAGCTTCAAGCAGTTCATTTACTTCACGTTCTGAAACTTCTTCATCTGTAAAGTTGCGGATGCTTCTTCTTTGTTTTATGGCTTCGAAAAGCTCCATTTTTAACCCTTCCTGAAGTATTAAATAAAAGTATGTAAACGTAGTTATTTCTACTTTCCTAAGATTAGGAATGTAAAAGTTAAATAAACAATAAAAATTATGTAATTGGGGTCTGAATAATGGAGCCTAAAAATAAACCCGTTGTATTGATCACATCATCTCCACCTAAAGATCGGCCATCAGATTTAGAGTCAAGACTAAGTGATATCGCAGAAATACGATACGTTACGCCGAGTGATAAAGAAGAGTTTGAAAGAACTTTGAAAGATGCAGAAGCTATACTTGTTCATGGCGGAATCATTGTGGACAAAAAGTTGCTTACCAAAGCTCCAAAATTGAAGGTTGTTGCACGACTGGGTGTTGGATACGATTCGATAGATGTCGATGCATGTACAAGACATAATGTTTACGTAACGATTACAGTTGGAGTATTATCGAACGCCGTTGCAGAGCTTACGATAGGACTAATACTTAGTCTTTCGAGGAAAATAATATTATGCGACAAATTTGTCAGGACAGAATGGGTCAAATCGGATTTACTGAAGACACCTATGGGTGTAGATCTTGCTGGAAAAACCCTTGGCATAATTGGTTTAGGACGCATCGGATATGAGGTTGCTGTAAGAGCTAAAGCCTTCAAGATGAACGTAATCTACTATGATAAATTTAGAAACGAAAAAGTTGAAAAAGAACTTGATATTCAATATGCAAGTTTTAAAAGCCTTTTGGAAACCTCAGATTTTGTCACAATTCACGTTCCATTGACACAAGAGACTAGGCACTTGATTGGAGAAAAAGAATTGAAAATCATGAAGAAGACGGCATTTCTCATAAATACTTCTCGCGGTTCAGTGGTTGACGAAAAAACTTTATGTAAGGCTTTAGAAGAAGGGTGGATTGCTGGTGCTGGACTAGACGTCTACGAAAATGAGCCGTTGCCCCTTGACAGTCTCCTCATCAAAAACGAAAAAACCGTTTTAACACCTCATGTTGGGACTGCAACAAACGAAACTAGACGTTTGATGTTGCTCTCTGCAGCTGAAAGCATCTGGCAAGTTTTGACTGGAAAGGTACCTATACATGTTGTACCTGAACAAAAAGGAAAGTTTTTCAAAAAATGATGAATAATCATCATAGATGTGAGATACGTTTTAGACTATCTACGTAGGCTTCCATCTCACTTGTATATCCATGATGTTTCGCTTTATTTTTAGTGAAGTTTTTCAGTCTAGCCATTTTTCTTATTGCTTGATGTACTCCTGAGCTGTACTGAAAAGCCTTTTTCGGTCTTAATGCGGCTTCTATGGGAACACCCACATTTACTGCAACCTCTCTAAGAATATGTTTTCTCAAGTTGTCGTCAAACCCTTTTATTTTATATTTAAATGGAATTTGAATGGCAAACTCAACAAACTCTTTAGATAAGAAGGGACAAACATAATCAATGTTGAAAAGATGCGCAATTTTGTCTAGTTCAATCTTATCTTTAATAGCCTTATTTACTAGATTCATCATAAGACTTCTCATAGAATCTAGGTTGTTGTAACTGGATTTGTAAACTGTATATCCACAGAAAAGCTCATCCATGCCATTTGCAGAAACAACTGTTTTAAGACTTTGTTTAGAAGCCAGTCTGAATACATAATAAAAGCAGACACAGTTCTCAAAACGAACTATTCTATCAAACTCTATTTTGCTTAACACTATTTTCAGGCCGTCTTCAAGATCTTTTAAGGACACAAGATCATAATAGAAGGTTAATCCAAATATGTTAGCAACCTCACTTGATATTTCAAAATCTTTTCTATCTACAAATCCTACAGTAAGTAGACTTGTTTTTTTCCCGACGTCCTTACAAATTTTTGCGAGAAGTGAGCTGTCAACGCCTCCAGAGAAAGCAACTCCAACTTCATTTGCTCTGATTTTTTTTACGGTTTGCATTAACATTTGCTTTAGGAGTTCAGATACATCTGAATTCATAGTTAACCCATCTGCATATACCAAGAGATATATAAATAAGCTAAAAAAGCGTTCTACACATTATTGTTAAGATATATAAATCAATTTTAAAAGTTAAAATAAGACGTTACCTAACTGTTTGTTCTTAGAACAGAAAACTTTTTGGACGAAAACCTTATTAATTGATAAATATTGTTTTTGTATCACGGCGGGTGAGTGGTGATGCCTCCACCCGTTCCGCTTACCAAACCCCGGTGTAGGAGGCAAACAATAATTGAATGTTAAGATCGTTAGCTTGGCAGCTATCTATGCTAGTCTTTATGCTGTCCTTGTAATTTTCCTTGCACCTGCTTCTTTACCGCCAGTACAGCTTAGAGTAGCAGACTGTCTTCTTCCACTCGCGGCATTGTTCGGCTGGCCCGTGATTCTGGGAGCAACGCTTGGCTGTCTGGTTGGGAATGCTGTTGGAGGTGTAATTGCTTTCGGTTCATTGAACATAGTTGATGTGGTTCTAGGCGCTGCTGCAAATTTCATAGCTACTTTTACAATTTTCACGTTTAGGAAAAAGAAATTTCTAAGCTGCATAGCTGCTTCTGTAATCATAGGAGTGGTGGTTGGCGGATACCTTTGGATTTTTGTTCCTCCACCTGACATTTTTGGCTTATGCATTCAACCATGGTTAGCAATGGTAATTAGTTTAACCCTAAGTAGCCTAGTTGCCATCGCTGGGATTGGTTATATTCTTCTCTTAGCAATTAGTCGACCAAACCTTATTGATCCCATAAAATCTCGAGGACTGAAAGTTTACCTGTGAAAAAAATCAAAAACACAAGTTGAAATTGAATCTTAAAATCTTCAATTACCAAGAGATCTTAATTAAGGAAAAATTCAGCAACCTTTGATTCTTATTCCAATACATAGGTAAGCTAACGCGTCCACATTGTCAGATTCGAATCCATGTCCTTCGCCTAACTCAAAAATTAATACGTCGCCTCGTGTAATTTTAATGTCGCCGTTGTCTGTTATAGCCGTTCCTTTTCCCTGAAAGCACATATAGAGCTCCATATGGTTGTCGTGGCTGTGGACTCCCTCCTCCTCTCCTGGCTTGAAGTATCGAACATTAGCGTACAAAATTCCGAGAAAGTCTTCATCCCTCACAGCTTGTTCCAGCGGTTTATTATTATCGTAAACTGAAAAAATCTTCAACAGAATCTCCTCCAAGAGATGCTTCTAACTATGCATTTCTGTTATATAAAATGAACAATGTTTTACATAAATTGTTCAAGCCGCGTCAATCCAATTATTTTGTCGAATTCAAGACCTAAAGCATCAAGGATCTGATCGAACGTTGACTGAAGATAGGCAACATATTTATCAGTGTCTATTTCACGGTCAAGCGCCAGTTCAATAGGCTTAACATGCGGCTCTCTTGAAACTTTAACAAACCTTATGAGATCTCCGGCGTTAACCTCGATGCCTTTTTCTTTGAGTTGAACTGCCGCTTTGACGTGTTGAGGTGTTGTTTTTGTGTAAGCCTTAGGAATCTTGCCGAGGACAACCTCGAAAGCTAGGTCGTTTAGACTGTTCCACTCTCGTCGTTTAATCGTGTTGTAACATTCTCTAATTATTTTTTCTACATCTGTCTTTGCTTCTTCGAACTCAGCTGGTGTTTTAACTTGACTTAGACGTCTTTCCATTTCGTCAAAGTACTTCTTAATCAAGTGAGGAATATGCCGCTTCTTGCCAGTTAAACCCTTAACATCTACACTTCCATCTTCGTAGATGCCAAGATAATTTTTCTTTCGAGAACTTAGAACAGCGTAACGGTAAAACTTGTCGACCTCTATCTCCATATCCAAGTTTTTCTTAGACCATTCAGACAAGATTCTAATCTGTTCTGGTGATGGATTTTTTAGGAAAATACTGTCTGTATCTCCATATAGTACCTGAATTCCAAGTTCCTGGGCTTTTTCAATTGTTTTTGTGATAATACTTCGTCCAATCGCTGCGGTTGCCTCAGCGACAGGAGGACAATAAAGGTCAAAGGTGTCAGCGCCAAAGACACCATATGAAGCGTTAAGAATTACTTTTAAAGCACTCTGGATAACATTATACCAGTTTCTCTGAGCCTTTGCAAGCGATTTGTCTTTAGCTTTTGGTTTATACCAATTCACCCTCAAATCTCTGAGAGACCCTATCAGTGCACTTTCTAAGGCTCTATGTTTCTTGCATACCCAATGAGGTGTTCCTGGAACTTTATTTTCTTTACATTCTTCATGCGGACACCGTACTGTCTGATATCCTAAGTTATGAACTTTAATTATTGACGGATACAGGCTTTGGAAGTCCATTACCGCGACTTTAAAATGAACTCCTGGAATAGGCTGGACAACAATAGCACCCATATACTTTTTACCCTTAATTATGGCTTTTGTAGCGGTTGTACCTTTTGCAGCTAAAATATCTTCAGGGTTTGGAATTAGAATACCATTTTTGCGGTGTTCGTATTGCATAAAGCTCCTAATCCACCGTGACACGCCTTGACGGCTAACATCTTCCATTGGCATACGACTTATTCTTGTTAAGACCAGAATAAGTTTCATTACCAAATCATCATCATACTTAGTTAAGTGTAAAGTGAGTTCGGCGTCGTTGAAACAATATCTTGCTAATTCATTATATGTGTACTCGCTGATAGGCTTTGTAAAACTTAGTTTAGATCTTCCTACGATGGATTGTGCAATTTCATCTAAAGTTACATTACGGTATTTCTGGTTAAACGCATAGATCTGAATCGAACGGTTAAAGAAGAACTTGTATAGGTCAATGTGAATCCCTCGCTTAAGTAAGTAAACTTTTCGTCCAGCCTCTATCGGGATATCTTCACTTCTGATCCCAATTTTTTCAGCCCTATGATACAAGTATTGCAAGTCGAAATCATCTCCGTTAAAAGTTATGACAAACGGGTAATCATCCAAAACCTTAAAAACTGCAAAGTAAAGTTCACGTTCAGAATTGTAAAACTCTACGTTGATGTTAGATGGAAGCTTTATCTCTTGTTCCTCTCCTCTTTTTTCCTCTCTTCTTAAAAGCAAAACTCTGTTCTTATCATCTGAACCAGCCAGAGAAACACAAATAACAGGGTAAGGTGCTTCCTCAGCATCTGGAACTCTTGTCGCTACTGGAGAATAAACCTCAATGTCGAGCGCCACTCTTCTCATTTCGGGTGCAGGGTATTCAAGGAGTCGTGTCCACGATTCCAAGTATGGCATAAGATCCTCTGGCTCTCTGCTAAAATTAGTGCTGAGAATCTCTCTAATTATTTTTTCAGTTTGTTCATTAGTGACAGGGAAAAGTTCTCCATTTTCAATTTTATATAACATTCCAGGCGAAATTCTTTCATCGCTGATATAGCATTGATAATATTTTATTGCAGCTTCCCACACATTAGGCTTTTTTTCTGAACCAAAAATTTGTGGGTATTCCTCTGGAATTATGTCTCTTATACATCCAGAGGGTCGTCCGCCGATTGTAAGCGGATCTTTAGCGACGATTTTTGTAAGTATAACTTTTTCATCAGTAAGAGCGTTATATTTAACTTCAGTTTCAAGTCTGTCGAATCCTGGATGATTAACCAAACGATTGATTTTTTTCAATTCTTCTGGAGGTATGTTTGAGTAACAGTATGGTTGATGCCCCTTTGTGTCATACCAAAGATATATTCGCTGAGAACTAGGTTCATATAGTTTCAAACAAGCTTTTCTTGCGTTACCGTCATATGTTGCTGAAACAATGTAGGATGGTGGAAGATTACGTGGAATAAGATCGTTGATAAAGTATAATTCTTTTTTAGTCTTACCTTCTTCTGGTCTTTGTAAAGAGACATTGAGTTGCTCGTTTAAAGGGTTCTCTTGGTCTTCACTTTTGTTTCTTTCATTTTTAGGTTTTTCAAAAT
>CAZIFH010000137.1:0-5500 GCA_964539065.1 uncultured Candidatus Bathyarchaeia archaeon
GCATAACCAGTCTTGAACCCGCTGAAATAGAAGGCGAAGATTGGGGCGAATAAGAGTCAATGAGTAAAATAGGGCTTGTATGCGACAGAGTTCGCTGGGACGAGAAGTCTCTCATTCGAGCCGCAGCCAAGATGAACGTGAAGCTAAACTTTATTGATCCTAAAACAACATGCATGGACACTTTTGTAAACGCTGAGAAAGCTAAAGCAGAATATGGCGATGTCGTTATTCAACGCTGCGTAAGCTATTTTAGGGGTTTACATATAACCGCAGTTCTTGAAAATTCGGGAGTTTACGTTATTAATCCTTTCAAAGTTTCACTTGTTTGCGGCAACAAACTGTATACAACCCTCGCACTTGTAAAGGCAGGAGTTCCTACGCCTAGAACTTTTGTGTCTTTTACACCTGAAGGCGCATATAAAGCAATTGAAGAAGTAAGGTATCCAGCAGTTCTAAAACCTGTTGTAGGCAGTTGGGGTCGGCTAATAGCTTTAGTTCGAGACAAAGATTCAGCTCAAGCCATTATTGAGTCGAGGGAACAAATGAGCAACGCTTTGCTTCAGATTTATTACATCCAAGAATACGTGGAGAGACCACCTAGAGACATACGAACACTTGTTATTGAAGACGAGGTGGTTGCCGCATCATACCGGTATTCTCCTCAAGACGAGTGGAGAACTAATGTAGCAAGAGGCGGAACAAGTCAGCCTTGCCCAGTGACTAACGAACTTGAAGATGTAGCATTAAAAGCCGCTAAGGCTGTAGGATGCGGCGTTTTAGCTGTTGATTGTATGGAGTCTTCAAAAGGTATTTTGGTGCATGAAATAAATAGTACTGTTGAGTTTAGAGGACTTTATTTAGCAACGAAGATTGACATCCCATCTAAAATCATAGAATATGCAGTCGAAGTGATTAAAAAATGAAAGTTTCTATCATAGGCGCATCAGGATATGTTGGCGGCGAGCTTCTCCGCATTCTATTAGGTCATCCTAAAGTTGAGGTTGCAACTGCTACATCTAATAGATATGCTGGCGAATTCATATACAGAGTTCATCCTAACCTAAGGGGGCAAACCAACCTAAAGTTTACTTTGTCTGAGCCATCTAAAATTGTTAGCAACTGCGACTTAGTGTTTGTATCAACACCTCACGGAGTCTCCTCTAGTTTTGTTTCTCAACTTTTGGATGTAGGCTTAAAAGTTATAGATCTCAGTGCAGACTTCCGATTGAAGAACAGTGAAGATTATACGAAATGGTATGGATGGAGTCACAAGCATCCAGAATTACTGGAAAAGGCAGTTTACGGTTTACCTGAGCTTCACCGAAAAGAAATAGAGAAGGCTCAGCTTGTAGCGACTCCTGGCTGCATGGCTGCAACAGGCATATTAGCCGTGGCTCCCCTCATTAAAACTGGATGGATTGAGCAAAACAGAATTGTCATGGACTTTAAAGTAGGTTCATCTGGAGCAGGCGGAAAGCCTTCTCTCTCCTCTCATCATCCTGAACATTATAGCGTTGTTAGACCATACAAACCTGTAGGGCACCGTCACACCGCAGAAATAGAGCAGGAGCTTAACTTATTAACTAAAGAAAAAGTTCAAGTTGCCATGTCGGCGCATGCAGTAAACATGGTTCGCGGCATCCTAGGAACCACTCACGTCTTCCTCAAAACTCATGTTATGTTAGCTGAAGTTTGGCGCATATACAGAGGTTTTTATGAGCAAGAACCTTTCATAAGACTCGTTCGAGACAGAAAAGGAGTTTTCAGGTATCCTGACCCTAAAATTATTGTAGGTTCAAACTACTGCGACATAGGCTTCGAAATTGACGAAAACATGAATAGACTGGTGCTGCTTTCAGCATTAGATAATTTAATGAAAGGTGCAGCAGGAACAGCTGTCCAAGACATGAACATAATGTGCGGCTGGGACGAAAAACAGGGCTTAGCTCATCCAGGTTTGCATCCAATCTAGGAGTGACACATATTGATTGTATTAAAAATTGGTGGAGATATTTTCAGTAAAGGTCTAAATGACAACTTAAGCAACGACCTCAAAAGAGTTTTAGAGAATCAAAAACTTATTGTTGTACATGGAGGTGGAGATGAGGTTACATCAATAGCTGAAAAGCTTGGGAAACCGCAAACATTCGTCACTTCGCCAGGTGGAATCAAGAGCAGATATACGGATGAAGAGACTGCAGAAATCTTTACAATGGTTATGGCGGGAAAAATTAACAAAACAATAGTTAGGTGGTTATTGAATAAAGGCATTAAAGCTGTAGGTGTTTCTGGTGTTGACGCAGAAACACTTAGAGCTGAACGCAAGAAAAAGTTGCTTATAATTGATGAGCGTAACAGGAAGCGTATAATAAATGGAGGTTATACTGGAAAAATCTCTAAAGTTGACGTAACACTTATTATGCTACTTGTTGAGAAAGGCTTCGTTCCAGTGATCGCTCCAATAGCTGTGGGAGAAAATTTTGAATTCCTTAATGTAGATGCTGACAGGGCGGCAGGTCAAATAGCTGGAACTATTAAGGCTGATAAGATCGTATTCTTAACTGACGTTCTTGGAGTTGAAATAGAGGGAAAACTTGTCAGAACCTTGACTATGAAAGAGGCGGAAAGACTTTTGCCAAAAATAGGTAGTGGAATGGACAAGAAGGTTTTAGCCTCAATTGAAGCGTTAAAATCTGGAGTTAAAGAGGTCATTATATCATCAGGCTTGATTGCTGAACCTCTCACTAACGCTTTAACTCAAAGAAATGGAACCGTGATAACTTTTGAATGAAGACCAAATTATGGCAGCTGAAAAAGCTTATTTGACAAGCGTTTATCAAAAATTTCCAGTCGTCATCGTGAAAGGTAAGGGAGCAATTGTTTGGGACATAAACGGAAAAGAATACATTGACTGTATGAGTAGTTATGGCGTAAGCCTTGTTGGTCATTGTCACCCTAAAGTAGTAGCTGCAATAAAAGAGCAAAGTGAAAAACTGATCTCATGTCACTGCTCATATTACAATGATGTACGAGCTGAGCTGCTTGATAAACTCATAAAAATAAGTCCAAAAAAACTAAACAAAGTTTTTTTGTGTAACAGTGGAGCGGAAACTGTTGAGTGTGCCTTGAAATTAGCGATCAAGTATACAGGAAAGACTGAAATCGTAAGTATGATGAGAGGCTTTCACGGAAAAACTATCGGCGCTTTATCTGCAACACACAATCCAAAGTATAGAGGAGCCTTCCAGCAACTGCTCAATAAAAACTTTAAGTTTGTCCAGTTTGGAAGCATTAAAAAGTTTCTGGAATCAGTTACGGAGAATACTGCTGCTGTCATACTTGAGCCTGTGCAAGGAGAAGGAGGAGTTCACATCGCTCCTCATGGTTACCTTACAGAGCTCAGAAAAATCTGCGATGAGATGAATATTGTTCTCATATTTGATGAGGTTCAAACGGGGTTTGGACGAACTGGACAAATGTGGGCTTTTCAACACTGGAATGTTACACCTGACGTGATGTGCATCTCAAAATCTATGGGTGGCGGTGTACCTGTGGGTGCAACAATTGCGAAGGAGGAAATAATGGATTCCCTGGAGGTTGGAGAGCATTCTAGCACTTTTGGCGGCAACCCTCTTGCATGTGCAGCGGCATGCGCAACAATTGATGTAATACTTAACGAAAGATTGCCTGAAAGAGCGCGAGAACTCGGTGAAAAATTCATAAGAATTCTACAAAATATTGTTAATGATTCTAGTATTCTTCGTGAAGTTCGAGGCTTAGGTTTAATGATCGGGCTTGAGTCCAGAACCTTCATTGGCGATATGTTAATGAAATCTATAGAAAAAGGGTTACTGTTGCTCTACTCAGGAAAAAACGTTATTCGTTTCTTGCCTCCTCTCGTAATTGAATTGAGCCAGCTTAACAAGGCGATTGAAATCTTAAAATCTGTTGTTGAGGAAGAAGAGAAGATTTTTGATGCTAAATATTCGACTACAACGAACACCGAGTGAATTTATAATGGATTTTGAGAACTCAGTTCAAATGCTTCAAGAAATGTTGGAAATCTACAGTCCTAGCGGAAAAGAGCGAGAGATGGCTCTTTACCTTAAAGATAAACTTGTAGAAGTTGGCTTCGAAAGCGTCCGAACAGATGACGCAGGAAACGTTTATGGAGAAGTAGGTTCAGGAAGCCCAAGCATTCTTCTTTGTGGACACATGGATACTGTTGTAGGTTTGATACCTGTAAAAAGGAAAGACAATTGGCTTTATGGAAGAGGCTCTGTTGATGCAAAGTCTTCATTAGCCGCCATGATTATTGCCTCATCAAACTTAAAGTCCAACATAAAGGATGGAAGACTTATTGTTGCTAGCGTGGTTGAGGAGGAACGTTCATCCAAAGGTATTCGCCAGTTGTTGCGTGAAAATATTAATGTAGACTATGCGATTTTTGGTGAACCAAGTGGATTGAACAACATTACTTTTGCATATAAAGGCAGGGTTACTACAAGAATTAAATGTCAAACAGTTTCAGGGCATGTCGGTGCTTCCCATCTTTTAGATAACGCTATCGAAAAAACGTTTGAATTATGGAACAACATTAAGGTTGAGTGCAAAAAAGAAGGTGAAGATAAAGAATTTTTTAGCATAATTACACCATGCCTAGTTGGAATCCATAGCCGAAGAACTTGCGGAGGTGTACCTGATGTTTGCTTGATAGACATTGATCTTAGACTTCCTCCCTCAGTGAATACGGAGGCTGGTATAAAAATTATTAAGAAAGCAATCGAAAAATTTCGCATTTACAACTCTAAAACATCAATTGCTTTTTTGGTTATAGACAAAGTGGAGCCTTTTGTCGCTGAGAAAGGTACTATCTTAATGAAAGCTCTTGGAAGAGCTATAGTAGAAACTACTGGCGGAACATTTAGGTTTCTTAAAAAAACTGGCACAGGAGACATGAACATATTTGGAAGTGAAGTGAAAGTTCCAGTCGCAACTTATGGACCTGGCGACTCTCGTTTAAGCCACACAAAAAAAGAGCGAATCAATCTTACAGAGTTTCAAGCCAGCATTCAGGTTTATCAGAAAGCAATCAAGCATTTAATAACATGGCATAAACAAGTCGAAGAGTGATTTGTTTACTGTCAATGCTTGGAAGAAGATGGAAAACCAACGTTTTTATATTTTAATATTATTGAGGTTATAGAATATGGTTGTCTATGTTGTGTTTCTTTGCCCTTATTGCAGTTTTCCAAGATATGCAAGAGAAGGACAAAAAACAGTTGAATGTTTTATATGTGGAAGTAAGATATCCCTTAAAAACAAAAAAACAAGAATGTTATTAAAAACAAAAGAGCTTGATAAAGCTATTACAGCTGTTAAGAAAATCAAGGAGAACCGTCAAGGTCAAATTCATCTATATAATTTTTAAGGATGTTATCATCTTTCAAAAATTATTTTTCTATTTTTTAAAAAGGCCATTTTGGGAAGCAAGTAATTC
>CAZIFH010000138.1:0-3153 GCA_964539065.1 uncultured Candidatus Bathyarchaeia archaeon
GTGTAATGAAAACAGAAAGTTTACCGTCTGCTCGCGTTTCTCCACGCTTCACACCGAATTCATTCTCTACAGCGGTGATAATTTCTTCGACGCCTCTAACAAAGCATGCTGTTCCAAAACAGAAAGTAACTACATGGCTTCCTGGTTTTTTTAGTTTGAAGAAATTATAGAACGTAGCAACTCCATAAACATGGCTTGTTGGAAGATTTAGGGAATTCGAGATATAAGTGAGTATATTCTTATCAAGATAGCCATAAATCTCCTGGGCATAATGTAGAATCTCAAGAAGAGCATCTTTCCGATGCCCATGCAGCATAATAAACTTATCAAGCATAAGTAGGCGTCTGTCACTGTTTACTGGCGTATGTCAGCCTCCTATCCTGAAACTTGTTTTAGCAGAAAATGTTTTCGCATATTTAAAAGTTGCTTAATTATTGATAATGTCTGCTTTACCACGGCATATGGCGCACTTTTAAGTTTAGGAGTTGACTCGACAAGTCTTGTTAGCTGTTATGTCTACTTGAGATGTTTAATAAAATAACTCCAAAGAGTAGAAGATTTGTAGGCTTGATGGTTTTCTCCGTCTTATTTTATAACAATGTGTGATACTATAGAAAGACTTCGTATATTAGGTTACAGCCTCCCAATTTATTACCTTTGAGTAATATTTATATATTACCATTTGGTAATTATTTTCACTAGATACAAAATGTGGAGGTGAGTTGTATGTCAGATGAATACTGGGATGATTGGTATGAAGGAAGGAGAAGGTTGTGGCCGTTCTTCCGAGGTGGATTCATGGATATAGACAGAATAATGCGAGAAATAGAGGAGTTTATGGAAAGACAGTTCGAAGAGTTTTCTAGAATGGCACCAAAGGATCTTGTTAGGGAAAGAACTTTGCCAGATGGCTCTAAAGTACGCGAGTTCGGACCATTCGTCTACGGCTACACAATGAAGATAGGACCTGACGGTAGACCAGAAGTGCGACAATTCGGCAACATCAAACCTGAAGCACGATTCGGTAGACCACATGTAAACATAAGCGAGGAACGTGAACCACTTGTTGATATAACGGAAACTGACAACGAGGTTCATGTTATAGCAGAGCTACCAGGCGTCGATAAGGAAGACATTAGAATGCATGGAACAGAAACTTCGCTGTCGATCGATGTAGATACAGCTGAACGGAAATACCACAAAATCGTTGACCTACCAGCAAAAGTCGACGTAAAGACAGCTAAAGCCTCTTACAAGAACGGTGTTTTAGAGGTACGATTGCAAAAGAAGACTGACAGAGAACAAAAAGGCGAGCCCATATTACTCTAAACAAACCTCTTCTCTTTCCTTTTTTAAATAGTTAAACCAAAAAATAAACAACAAGTTCTAAAAAAGAAGGCGTATTCTTAATTGGCATGCTCCATCCGGGCGAAAAATTAGGTCTTATGCCTCAATACCGATTATGAAATCGGCAGTTTTAATCACCTTATTTACCCAAACAAGAGTTCCTGTTGATGTGAAGCCAGGAAAAAACAAGATCAACAAAAGCCTTCGGGTTGTGGACAACAATTTCGAAACGGTCTGAAAGATCTTTATCAATTTTCTCCTTTACGAGCTCCATATTTACAGGACGATGATCTAGTGCGTAAACAAAGAAAATCTTCTTCCTTCGACGCTGGTTGCAGTAAGCTCTTCAATGACCAGTGATGCTAGCTTTTGTGTCGGCGTCGGTCTAATCATCAACCAGAATCTCGACTATCGAATATGAACTTACACATTCCGATATTGGCTTTGACCCAATTGGAGGAAGGCCTATCTTATAATCGACTAGTGCTAAAAGTTTATGACTCTCTATTTCCGCCTCAAATATCTGATCTTGGCATGAGGCGACTATTTTTCGAGAACTAGAGTTATTACATGGATAAACACACATTTTGACAATGGAAACATCGAAAACTTTGCCAATCTACGAAGTGCCGTCATTTTCTTAGATGCAGGAAAATTTTTTCATAATTGAAGATACTATCGAATAAATCTTGGTTGGTCTTTCCTTTTCAATTACTGTTTAGAGACGCAATTTCTCTCTGCTATCAGGTGCTGTTGTCGAAAGACTAATATGAGCTCAGTAACACAAAATCATCTATCGATTTGTAAGGAAGCCTCTCTATCCTGATTTTGGGTTGGTTGGATGGCATGCGCTTCTATTGAAGCGTTGAATCAAGGTAGAGAAGCTCCCTTTTTCCAGCGTCTCTTTGACTGGAACTTTGCAGGTGTCTTTTGTTACGGCAAAAGCGGGTGATGTTTAATACTAATTTATTACATGAACGGTTTGGTCTAATGTTGGCTTCGATTTTAACCACCATCGTTTTATTCAATAGAACCATTATCTTTCCTTTTAAGATTTTATTCTTCGTTATGTTTTTATTAATACTTAATTTTAATATATATGTTTTTTGTTTAATTAAACAGAATTATTTTAAAATTTCATTCTCTCTTTATTTTATGAGAAAAATTTATATGAAACTTGCATAATTTCAGTCAGTATGAGAGAGGGCATCTTTCAAAATAAAACGTCCAGAAAGAAAAAATTAGGAACTGAAAGAAAGATAACTAGGAAATTGCAGGGTAAAGTTTTAAATATTGAAAAGACTGGGGAGATAATCGAAAAAAATGGCGAAAAATGGGAAAAGTGTATATTTACTGTTGAAATAACAGGTTTTTCAAAACGCACTCCAGAAGAAATAATGCCAAGAAAATTTAGGTGTAAAAGGTTAAAGGTTGTTCGATATTGTTGTTTTGATTGGCATTATAGAACTAATGTGACAAAAACACTTAACTCAGATGAAACTCAGGTTGTTTTGAATGACAAAATGAATGACATAATCTATTAACAAATTGGAGAAACTTGATAAACATGACAACTGAATATGAAATTTTGACCAACCTCAAAGAGTCTATTGTGAATTTGAATATAGAAGGCATAAAAAAGGCAGCGGAAGATGCTTTAAAGATAGGAATGCCTGCTTATAAAGCGGTTATCGAGGGAATGGCTAAAGGCATGGAAATTGTGGGCCAAAAGTATGAGGATGGCGAGTACTTTCTTGCTGAGCTGATTATGGCTGGAGAAACAATGAAGGAAGGAATGACTGTTCT
>CAZIFH010000139.1:0-13961 GCA_964539065.1 uncultured Candidatus Bathyarchaeia archaeon
AAGCTATTCGTTCCATGATTGGTAAAAGCCGCCCTTAGGGTAAAGCGATCACCCGAAGACCCTCAGAGAACCCAAAGCATCAACTAACACAACCCATTGAAGGCATCTAGACCTAAAGAAAAAGCTGTTTAGAAACCCCCATTGATGGTAGATTAAAACTCGTAAGCCGCAGCATCATATATTTTGTCCCAATTCAAGACAATTTGTGTCAAGCAATATTTGAGGTCTACAACTTATCCATTCTGGATTCAAAGAGGTATGTTAACATGAACCTATATTTTGGGAACGCATCAGTTGCATAGGTGCTTTGAAAAATGGCAAACGCCGACATAGATGTTATAAATCTAGTGAAAAAATTCGAAGACACCAGCGGTAGACAGCGTTAGCTTCCAGGTTGAAAAAGGCGAAGTATTTGGCTTACTTGGACCAAACAGCACAGGCAAAACCACAACCGTGAATGTTCTCTGTGGACTTTTGAAGCCTACAAGCGGTTCTGCGTTTGTCGACGGATACGATGTTCAGAAAGAAAGTGAAAAAGTTAAGAAGTTAATAGGCGTCTGCCCTCAGGAAACAGAGGTTTACCCACATCTAACAGGCATAGAAAACATGTAACTTTTCGGAAACCTATATGCTCTTAATATGGAAACGCTTAGGAAGAGAAACAACATGCTTCTTGAAAAACTGGGATTAGCGAAAGACGCAAAGAGGAAAGTTGAAAAATACAGTGGCGGAATGAAACGTAGACTAAGCCTTATCATGGCCTTAATTCACGACCCGCAAATCGTGTTTCTTGATGAACCTACAGTTGGAATGGACCCCCAGTCGCGCCGCGCCGTCTGGGACTTCATGAAGGACCTGAAAAGATGGAAAAACAGTCTTTCTAACAACTCACTACATGGAGGAGGAGGAAGCCCTTTGCGACCAAGTCGGCATAATCGACCACGGCAGACTCATAACGCTTGATATGCCTGAAAACCTTGTCGCAAAAAACGGCGTTGAAAATCTTGAGGAAGTTTTCATCAAACTGACCGGGCGAAAAATAAGAGAGGAGATTTAAGGATGATGCTTCAGCGAGTTAAGGCTTTAACAGAAAAAGAAGTGAAGAAAACCGTTCGTTAACCCGCTGTTCTTTTCATGATTTTTCTTTTCACATTAGTTTTTGTTTTAACTTTTGGCACTTCTTTCGGTTGTTTGGGTGGTTCACAGCCAGTTTAGGATAACTGTCTTGTCTACTGCTTTTGGGTCGAGCCTTGTGACTGCTGCTTTGTGGTGTTCCTCCATCACAAAGATAAAATCCGCTCAATCAACAAGTTCCTTAGTCAACAGGTTCTGCGCATGCAAAGTGCCAGCTGATTTGACCTCTAAGCCCTCAACATCCTTATACAATGCTTCAGCCGTCGGGGAAAGATCAAAATTTCCTGTACAAAAAAACTTTCTTGACTTTCATAGTGTTTCTTCACTTCATCTCTTGATAGGTTGATGTCTGAAACATTATTGTATTGTGGAGCCCTAATGAATCTTGTTCCCAGAACAACTTTAGCGAAGCAATTTTTAAGGTGATTTAAAATGAAAAATCTTGCTTTGTGGACTAAGCTTGTGGGATATCGAATGCGCTGTTTTCAGGCGCCAATCATGCAGATAACCGAGAAACACACGCCGTTAGCCAAATTTGGAAAAAGGCTGAAAATATGCTAAAAATTGAAAAAAGAGCGAAAAACAGACATCCTATCTAGTTAATCCACAAAGCACTTAAAATCAAAATATTTTTTGTTGACCTACCAAATTGAACATGTATGTAGAATAGGAGTAAGAAATCAAGAGCGTTGGGATTGCCTTAGCCGGAGCTGTTTTTTATCTGAGAAATTTGCCAAATGCTATTAAAGAGATTTAAGTGTTAATCTCAAGGCGGTGTATTCTAAAACTGAAGCACATTCTGCGGAATTCGCGAGAAGGTACGGTCTGAAAACTTGGTATACGGATTACGAGAGATTGCTTAAGTGCGATGATATCGATGCGGTAAGTATTTGTTTGCCAAATTTTTTGCATGCTGATGCCACTATTTTGGCAGCTGAACATGGGAAGCATGTATTATGTACAAAACCGTTAGCTACCTCTACAGATCAGGCAGAAGAGATGATAAAAGCATGTAAGGCGGCAAGAGTCAAACTCATGTACGCCGAAAACTGAATTTACACTCCTACATTGGAGCGGATGTGTAACATAATTGAAGAAGATGCATTGGGCAAGATTTTGGCTGTGGAAGCCCGTGAAAAACACAGCGGAACCCATTCTATTTATGCGACAAAAAAAGAGTATTGCGGAGGAGTCCTTATTCATATGACTGTTCACCCAATTGGTGCAATTATGCATTTGATGAAGCGGCCTATCAAAAAGGTTTATGCTGAACTTGGAAATATTTCTGGGATTTATGAAGCAAAGGATTATACTGTATTGCTAATGCGCTTTGAGGCAGACGGTTCTGGTATTGCTCAATCCAATTACATAACTAAAGGTGAAATGCAAGATAGAATTGAAATCTATGGATCGGAGGGAATGTCTTTCATAGACTTAACTTATACATCGCCCATATACGTCTACAGTGATATAGGATATTCCTAGTATCAAAGAGTAAAGAAGTTCTGAAGGTAGTCTTCGCAGGATATAAATCAGCAAAAAATCAGCTGTTACTTTACAAAGTTAATTAATTACCAAAAGAAATAGGCAATCAGTATAATATGAGCAAGAAAAGACCAATATAACAATCAATTATGACATCTATGACTCGAAATCAGTTAAGGCCTCATCTCAAGAGAGACAGAAAGTATTTAAGACCACACCTTTCTTTGCTATGTCGGTGTTAAGGCATGAGATATGCAATAGTTGGCGCTGGTGTTAGAGCGCTACACATGTATGCAAGGCCTTTGGTTACCGAACTGAAGGATTTTGCGGAACTGGTCGGCATATTTGACGTTAATCTTACAAGAGCGAAAATTGTAAGCCGTGAGTGCGGTGGTATACCTGTATTTCACACTTTTCAGGAAATGTTAGCTAATAGTAAGCCTGAAACAATTATTGTTACTACAGTTGATCGTTTTCACCATGAGTACATAATACAGTCACTGGAAGCTGGTTGTGATGTAATTACTGAAAAACCCATGACAATTGATGCTGAAAAATGCAAGGCTATACTTGAAGCTGAGAAGAAGACAGGAAAAAAAGTAACAGTAACTTTCAATCTTCGTTTTGCTCCTTACATGGTAAAAATAAAGGAGATTCTTAAGGAAAATGTTATTGGAGAAGTCCTTAGCGTAGATCTTGAGTGGTTTCTAGACACTAGACACGGAGCTGATTATTTCCGCAGGTGGCATAGACGGATAGAGAACAGCGGTGGACTATTGATAACTAAGGCTACTCATCACTTTGACTTAATAAATTGGTGGTTAGATCAAGAGCCTGAAGAAGTGTATGCTTTTGGCAATCTAAGATTCTATGGGCCTCAAAGAAAAAAGAAAGGAGAAAGGTGCTTAACCTGTATGTATAAAGATTCATGTGAGTTTTACTGGGACATAACAAAAAATGAGTTTGCAAAAGAGTTTTATTTGGATGCAGAAAAGGAAGACGGATACATCAGAGATAAATGTGTATTCTCCGATGATATTAATATTTATGATAACATGTCAGTAAATGTAAAGTATTCAGGTGGTGCGCTACTCACTTATTCTTTGATAGCCTACAGTCCATATGAAGGATGGAGAGGTATACTTAATGGAGTTAAAGGAAGAATGGAAGTTGGAGAATTTTACAGTGGACAAAGAGCTGGAGAACCGATTGAAAAGATTAATGTCTACAACCGTAAAGGTGAGGTTATGACATATGAAGTTGAAAAAACTGGCGGTAGCCACCAAGGTGCAGATATAAAATTGAGAAGAGCAATCTTTGTTGGCGACTTAGATGACAGATATAACCAAAAGGCAAGCTCTTGGGATGGCGCTTTATCTGTTTTGATTGGTGCTGCAGCAAACATATCCATCAGAGATAAAAAACCAGTATCAATAAAAGGCCTTATACGGTAAAGTTTCTAAGATGAATAAAAAAGTAACTTATATGTTTATGTTGTCTCCAACTTATCTCGTGATTTGTTGGATGCACTGATTAGTGGTGAAAAATATGCCAAAAGCTCAGCAAGATGCCAGTAAATCGAACATTCATAAAGACTTTCATGGTGCTTTTAGTCACTGTATTAAATACATATACGAAAAGTATGGCAAAGTGGAAATGACGAAATGCCTAGAGCAGATAGCTGAAAGAGTATATAAACCTCTCATCGAAGCCATAGCAAAGGAGGGGTTGCAAGCTTTGGAAAAACATTGGCAACGAATCTTTACTTTAGAAGCGGCAGATTTCAATCAGTATTATGAAAACGGTATTCTCGTTTTAAACGTCAAAAAATGTCCTGCAATAATGCATATGAAAAAAAGCGGATTTGACATATTTGAAAAATATTGTGAACATACACGAATAATGAACAAAAAGATTTGTGATCTAGCAGGATACTCATGTTCAGTTACATACAATCAGAAAGAAGGGTATTGTGAACAAAGATTCTGGAAAGAAAAAGGTGATATGTATGATATCATGTACCGAGTTCATTTTATGCTATAATGAGATCTTCAATTTTCTGTGCGAACATCACGGAAAGCAAGCTGTAATAGATCTATGGACCAGTATATCTGACAACTTTCTTAGAGAACTAAGCAAATTAGTGGAGAAAAAAGGAATTCAAGGAATGAAGGAATACTGGAACCGCACATTAAAAGAAGAAGGCGCCGACTATAACATAGATACTAGCCAAGACACATTCATTTTGGAGATAAATAGATGCCCTTCTGTGGCGATTCTGTCGAGTTCACCTCATGTAAAGAAATATCACGATTACTGCGATCATTGCGATGTCCTCTACAGAAGAGTTGTAGAGAAGTACGGATTCGACTATCAAATAGAGTATATTGACAGAGATAAAGGCGCATGCAAAATAACGATAAGACGAAAAGATTCAAAATAGTAACCCTTTATAATGGACCTTCTTAAAAGAGTGGCGCGAGTAGAAAGGATACAACTACTTAAAATGGTCTTCAATTCGACTGGCACTCGCATTTATTTGGTATACGAGGTCTCTGCGAGATGCATTGCGCTCTTCACTTTTTAGATTCCCTTAAAATGTAAGTTCTTGCCAACTGTTAACTTCAGATGACAATGACACCATTATTAACACACAATCTTATTAAAGATGTCCTATCTCTTTTTTTCTGGAGAGAGAAAAATGAGGAAGTTTAGAGGGTTCATTCCGGCGCTCCCGACGCCTATAAAATCAGATGAAAGCATTGACAAAGATGGCGTAGGAAGACTAATCGATTACGTATTTCGAAAAGGTGCTGACGGAGTGTTTATACTTGGTTACATGGGTGAGTTCGCCAAAATTGTTGACGCAGAAAAGGAACGACTAATAAGAATATCCAGAGACTTCGTAGGAAGTAACAAACATTTTCTTGTAGGAGTTTCAGATACAGGAACGAAACGAGTAATCAATAATGCAAAAAAGGCCCAAGACTTGGGTGCAGACGCTGTTGTTGCCCTTCCGCCATATTTTTACAATCTGAAGGATCAAGAGATTATTCGCTCCTTTTTTATAGAAGTGGCAGAAGCTATCGATTTGCCTCTTTTCATTTATGCCAACTCCTCAAGTACTGGGGTTAAAGTATCTTTGGAAACAGTAGAAAGACTAAGTACACATGAAAACATTGTTGGCATCAAGTACACTGAGCCGGAAATCGAGGAGTTTACCAGATTGCTTTCTATGGTTAAGAACCGTGAATTCTGTGTGTTCTATGGAAACGAGAGAATGTTTGACTTGGCTTCACTGGCTGTTGCGCATGGCTTAATAGGTGGCGTAACGTGCCTCATTCCAGATGTGGTAAAAAGGATTCACGAGGCAGGTTCAAGTGGTGACAAGATTCGAGCTGCTGAAGGGCAAAAGAAAATCAATAGATTGATGGATTTCATCTCTGACTCTTGGATACATTCTACTAAATATGCACTTAAAATCCTAGGTATTTGCGATGACTATGTCTGTAAACCTTATGTTCCAATGACATTTGAGACAAGAACTCTTGTAGGAATAGTACTTAAAGAATTAGGTCTTATCTGAATTGAAAAATAGGTTTTGTCTAACTCAGATAAGGCGAACATCCAAAAGGCGTTACTCATGAAGTGGCAAAACAATCGGACGTCCTGCCTCAAAAGATTTATAGATTGCCAATACACCTTCGACAGCCGCTCTACCGTCATAACCCGTAACAGAAGGTGCTCGACACTCTCGTATGCTGCTTATAAATTCACGTAATTCAGATTCGAAACCAGCAATATTATGTGAATAAGACGGGTACATCTCAGATTTTGAAACCGAAAATGGAAAAGGCACCTCTTTTCGAGTATCAGTGACGACAGTAACCTCTTTTCCTAATTGAATGTATAATGTTGCTTTTGATCCAATTATTTTTGTACTGTTTTCGTAGGCCCCAGTTGAGGGACAAATACCTGCTATGGTAGCAAAAGCCCCGTTCTTAAATTTCAAAACAGCCATACCATGAGTGTCCATATCGCCGTCTTTTATCAGATTTCTCATTCCAACCGTATAAACAGATTCTATATCGCTGTTCAGCCACCACCTCAGCCGATCTACGCAGTGAATGCCATTATCCATGAAGTTGCCTCCTCCTAAGGTTCTGTATTTCACCCATGTTGGCATTCCAGCCTTTCCAGGTAGCCCACCAGGAGTCATGAAAAAGTCTAAAGCCATGATGGGGTCTCCGATCTCTCCCTTATCAATGACCCTTTTTGCTTCTATATGAGATGGGAAGAATCTGCTTACGTGACCCACCATTAATATTCTTCCAGCCTTAATTGATTTTGAAATAATTAGATCACAATCTTTCAAACTTGAAGCTAAAGGTTTTTCTACCAGAACGTGTTTTCCTGCTTCCAAACATTCGACACATATCTCTGTATGAGTTTTGGTAGGGGTGCAAATGTCTACGGCGTCTAAATTCTTTCTTGCCAATAATGTTTGTGCGTTTTCAAACCATTCTGTGTTATATTTTGAAGCAAGAATCTTTGCTTTTTGGATGTCAACATGCCCTACAAACCCTATTAGGTTGACGTCTTCAATATTTTGATACGCCTCTGCATGGCGGTCTGCCATCCTACCGGCTCCGACAATTCCGATATTTAACTTCCTCATTACAACACCCAGCATTCTTTTTATTGCCAGACTTATAAAGTTAAACAATCCTAAATGATGCGTTACAGGAGAAGAAAAGATGGCTATGATTAGGCACTTTGGATATGGACTTTCTCCAATGTATGTTCATCAGATGATAAAGACTGCAATACTTTTGGAGAAAAAGGGTTTTGACATGTTAAGATTTGGAGACCACACACTTACCTTGTTAGGAAAAGATGTTGAGTATGCAGGAGCTATTGCGATGGTTACAGCTTTAGGAATGAAAACAAAGCGAGCTATAGTAGCTATTGGAGTGACTGACCCATATAGAAGGCATCCAGTCTCATTAGCTCAAGATATAGCCACAATTGATAGGTTAACCGTTGGAAGAGCAGCTTTAGGGCTTGGAGCTGGGGAAATGATGAACTTAACTCCGTTTGGGATAAAGTGGGAGAAGCCATTGACCTATCTACGAGAAGCCACCATAGTTATCAAGAAACTATGGGAAGCCAGTTCTGAAACACCAGTCGACTTCGAGGGCGAAGTATACACTCTCAGAAAAGCTTATTTGCAGATTAGACCAGTGCAGAAACCTCATCCTCCAATTTATATCGGCGCCCTTAGCCCAAAAACACGTGAACTGGCAGGTGAACTGGCTGATGGCTGGTACCCTGCATGTGAGAACCCTGAAACATTTAAGAGACATCGACAAGACGTTGAATTTGGAGCGAAAAAGGCTGGAAGAAACATAGAAGAAATAGATATGGTCGCAATAATTCCAACTGCAATATCAGAAGATCAAGAGGAATCTTACAAGGCAATTGAGTGGGGAACTAGACTTAACTGGCTAATATGTGGCGTGAAAACTTTAAGAGAGTTCGGATGTGACATATCTGTTCCCTCAGATTTAGCGATACAAAGAATAGTTCCATCTCAACGGGTTATAGAAAAACTAAATGAGGCTTTAATGATGGTTCCATCCGAGTTTGTCAGGTCAACAGCAGCTTTTGGAACAGTAGACGACTGCATCCAAAAAATCGAAGAATATCTTGAGGCAGGAGCCACTAGCATAGACCTGCGAAACTATGGTCCGGATATTAGTAGAACCGTAAACATGTATAGTAGAAGAATAATTCCATACTTTAAAAATAAAAAGGAAAAGACTAGATGGTGATCCTCAAACTCCTAAAATCATCCTTGAATTGTATTTATGACCAATTGGCATAAGTTACGCAAGAATTATGTTAAACCCAGAAGACGTAAACTATTCTTATTGCCATCTTTCCTTTTCTGTTTAGGAAAGTATTTACTAGGATGCATTTTAAGTGTTTGACATATCTGGAGCTTGGAAACAGACTATCCAAATATTCCGTAGGTAGTTATTCCACAAAGCAGTGTTTTCTCTCATGCTGGAGACCTGTAAAAGTATGCATCTACAAGCGATACACTTGCCAGGTTCCGAGCGAGCGACATGGCAGCAAAAAACATCTTTGCCGTGTCAGCGTAACACTAAAAATGCAACTTTTGTTACGAAGCTGTATATACTACCAAAAAAGTTAAGTTCAGGTCAAGTTCTTATTTTGTGGAAAACCCTTGGTGGAAAATATGCCTATTACCAATTTGCGAAGTTCCGTCGCACATGAACGGCCAAAGTTCATGTACAGGAATTTAAAATCTGGGCTTAAGATCACCATGGTGGTCTTGATTGCAACACTCTCCGCAAATTTTCTCGTTGTACAATCTCGGTCACTACAAATAAATCCTCAAAGTTCGTCAAACTTTATCAAGTTCAAAGTTATTGATGCAAACACAAATTTAGCCGTCCAGAACGCAACAATTATATTATGGGACATCAGCATCCAAACATTTCGACCGTGCATTTTCTACACAGATAATAATGGAGAATTTATTTTTGAGGGGGCTATCCAGACCCATTTGTATTGGGTTTACGTGTATAAGGGAAAACTAGATGAAGGAACCATTCTGTATGCGCCTCAAAAGACTGAAATAACGTTGTCATACACTGAAACCAATAAAAACGTTACCATAAAACTCGTGCCGGGCGCAGCCGTATACCTCACAGGTCTAATCTCGGTTCCAGAATCAGCCAGCACACCAACTTCATTCAGAGTAACCATTGTTGACCCAACGACTGCTGGCGACATTCCGCCCAAGCTTAACGGTAGCTTCATATCTTATTATGACCAGACTCTGAGATATTTTCTTAGAGAGGAAGGGGCGCTGAACTCATCTTTTGTCTTTGTGCCAGCCGGTGTTTCACTGAGTCTAAGAATCGATTTTTCTATATACTCTGTAGAAACCGGAATAACACGCTCCCACTTTTACATTCCAATAGACTCTCCTCTGAGTGTGGGTAGCAAAACAGTCTTTCGCCTTGAAGATTACAGCCTAAAGCAAGGTATCGAGAATGTAAAGACATATATTTTTTCTGCTGACAGACAACTACGTATGGCTCAAGACGCCGGCTTCTATCTTTCTGCCGAGGCTCGTGTTTTGCAAGAACAGCTTGACCAGGTAATGACCGCCAGTAAAGTTTTAAGCAGCAACGATCCAAAGCGATATGAAAAAAGTTGGTCGGTCTTAAGAGACGCTTTGGGGAAAACGTCTGATGTTCTGGCTTTAATTGATTATTATGTTGTTTGGGCTTCAGCTAACGCGGTCTACCTTCCAGCGTTCTTTGCGGTTTACAGCGTTATCTTCGCATTTTTCTTGTTTGAAGACAATCGCAAGAAGTATATTTCTAGCCTTGGCTTCTATGGTGTTTTTCTGCTACTCTTGTACCTTGTATATCCAGGAGTAAGAATTATAGTCACACAGAATGTTAACCTATTCATTGCAGCGGCTACGGCATCCGTTGCGGTCACGTTAGGTATAGTTTACTTGCTTACCAGTCGCTGGAAGCTTGGCATGGAAGGCGTTGTCTCCATGAAGGATATTCTAACTACGCTGTTTTCGGTTGGAAAAAGACAGATAAAAATCAAAAAGGCACGGAGTCTACTTACACTCACTTCCTTAGTCTTTTTGGTACTAGCCTTCACTGCTCTAACTTCTTTTGGGTGGGTATATGGCGTCACAAGCGCAAAAATATCTCATACCACAGCTGCAACCGGATATCTTATGAAAAAGTCTGGAAACCAAACATTTGTGCAGGGTCAAACCAATTATTTACTTTTCATGCCTATGGATGTAGGTTACTACAATCGGCTTTCTCAGATGTTATCTTTGGTTAAAGCTGCTCCAAAGATAGAAACCTATCCCACGGAAAGCCCAATTGCTAAAGTCGTTTCTGAAACTGGTAAAATGATAGATATTCGCGGCGTAGTGGGCATCGATCCTATAAACGAAAAAATCTACACTAACCTTGATACGATTGTAGCACCTGGGAGCGGTATCTTTCTCGATACTGAAGACCCGTTCGAGATTCTTATAAGCAGCAGCGCCGCCTCTGCATTAAAAATAACGACAGGCGAAACTGTTCGGTTCTTAACTTCTGAAGGGGTCGCCTTAAACTGTACAGTAAAAGGTATCTTCAGTGACACTAGTTATATTCAGATTCTTGACTTAGACGGGCAGCCTTTTGGACCTAAGACTATAATTGTTAAAGATGGTAAACCCTCGATAACGCTATGTAACGCTACAAACGTCGTTTTCATGAACTGGAATACTGCTATTAACCTTCAAAGACAAATTAACTTGCAAAGCCAGCCGAGAAAAGAAGCAGACGAAATAGGGCGATTTAATACAATATCACGTATTGCTTTTAGTGCACAGGTCGGATATGGAATTAATGAAATCGTAAGCATTGTCGTGAATAACCTTTATTGCGACCTCTATGTTGCAGACGGTTCCTCTGTAACACGTTACTACGTGGGCTTCTACTATGAGGCAAAAGGCGCGATCGAAATAGTTTTTCCACTTGCAATGTCTTGTTTGAACATAGCAGCAGTGATGCTTAATGCTGTATATGAACGGAGAAAAGAAATGAAGATCCTAACGGTGATGGGAGGAAATCCGGGACACATAGCTATGCTATTTGTCTCGGAAGCCATAATTCTCGGAATGGTTGGAGGAGGTTTGGGATACTTATTCGGGTTAGGCTTCTACCGTGTGATGTCCATATTTGGGTCTGGGGTCATCGTTCGAGAAAAAATTGAGTGGTGGTGGAGTGTCTTAGGCCTTGCTTTCGCTGTAATTGCTTCCGTTCTTTCAACTCTTCGACCAGCGTTGCTAGCTGTTAAGATGTACACGCCATCAAAGGTTAGAAAAATCAAGACTACAGAGGAGGAAAAGCAAATCAGAAAAGATGAAATTCTAAAGTTTTACCAGGCAAGAGGCGTCACAATGCCACTGAAAGTGAACGAGAAAGATGCCATATTCTTCTTCAATTTTCTGTACGATCGTCTTCAAGCGTTGCAAACAGGCCTTTACGAAAGAATTGATAACCTTCAGGAAATGCCAGAGATGCAGACTTCTAAGGGGCAAATTACAAAATGTTACACATTTACCTACGCAGCTGCCTCAAAAGGTCAGAAAGTCGAAATCAAGAACGAGATTAGATGTAGCAAAGATCCTAATGAGGACTACTACAGAGTTCAGCTGATCTCAAATCTGGAAAACATGGAAGTTCGAGAAGAGCAAATTCAAAGAATAGCTGAGATTATCAGAGATTTATGTCTAGATTGGGCAAAGAGTCGGTCAAAAATAGTGGGCTAATTTCATCTTCAATAAAGCTTTCTATGATCACAGGAAAACCAAATTTATTTTTCATATATTATCCTTAAGATTATATACCTATTCGTAGTCGGTTGATATTTAAAGATCCCTTTTGGCAAAAGCAAGGTTTATAACGAACACAAAAGCCTGTTTTATCGCAGGCTGGTCTCTAAGTTAGGATGTTAACAGTATGCTCAAATGGTTACGACTTGGTAATGTTTTTAAATGTCATTTACACAAAGAGAATTTTATCTACCATGATAACGCTCACACAACCAAAAGATTAGATAAAAATCGACGCAACCCTGAGTTGTACTGCATTTTTCTAGAAAAAATAGAAATCAATACGAGCTGTAGTTTGTTCGCAAAATCAGAGGGGTACATTAAGGAAAAACCGGATGATCTTACTCAGTAGTCTGTGAGAAAATGGCAAACGCTATAGTTGGCTTGAACCCCATATTTTCCAGTGTTCCTTCTCCATCCATCGTTTTTTCATCTCAAGTATTTCTTCATTTATTTCAACCTTTCTAGTCGTTGTCTGTCGTGTAGGATCTTGAAGCCATTTGTGAGTGTACCGATCTCGCATTACTGGTAAACGTTTTTCCACGGGTGGTGGCTCTTGAATTTGCGTTGGTTTTTCGGTATACCAGTATGCAACGCTACTGACTTCATTGCATAAATGGTTGCCATGCCCATGCTCAATGGTTACTTTGATTTCTTTGTTGAATCTAACAGGATTTTCGATGTGAAAGACATAACTGGTTTGATAGCCGCCGGTATCTTGTTCGTGAACTGAGGAACCGTTGCGTAAGAAAGTGTTCCTTTGCATTCCCCAAGCATGGTTAAAATAATCTTCGCTTCCTGTACCATGTAGATCTGGAGGCCATTTGTAACCGTCCACCCAAATCATGTCGTCGCCTTCGCCCCACCATGAGCCTTGAAAGTTAGTTATGCTCATGTTGCAACCTATATAATGGCCACGCCCTTTAGCCTCAAGTATAATATAGTTGTTTAACCATGCATTTCGTTCCTTATTGACAATTCTTACTTCAGGAGCGTTTCCAAGTATTTCGGGTCCCCAGCCGCCAAAAGGATTTTCACGATGAAACTCCGCATGAAAATAACCTAGACCTTCTAGTTCTTTTTCGTTATCATAGGTTTCGTAGTCGATGTGAAAGAACTGTAAGTGTTCTTCAGTTGATTCATTAACCAATTCTATCTTAGCCCTTTTATGAAATGGCATCGGCACATAACAATTCAAGGCGCAACCGGCATTGAATGTGTTGTTGTAATTAGTTGAGGCAGTGAAGAGAAAGGATTGAAAGGAGTTTACGATTCCGTGACCTAAGCAGAAGAAGTCACCTAATGGACAAGACACACTGGCATACTCTGCATCGTCCCAAGTAATTTTCAGTAAAACCTCTCGATAATGTTTTTGTTGTGTCATCCAAATGTGGGTAATCATGCCAGGACCTTCAATATTGGCCAAAACCTTTTTCTCACCAGGAGGAATAAGCCAACAGTCTTTATTTCGTCCGCTTACATCATATGAGGAGGCTCTCTTGGTCTTTGCTTTTTTTATATATGCTAGGTTTTGGAACATCTTCAATTCGCTTCTTTTCTAATAAACTATATTCAGTAATAAGTATTTTTCACAAAATTGATGGCTCTGTTATGAAAAAAGGGCTGGCTGGTATCTTTATTTTGGGACGAACAAAGTAGACGATCTTTCTCTTTGCGGAGATGATATAAATTTGTTAGAAGTTAAATTTCAGCCTCACTTAAAACATGGTTCTATCTCTTCTTTAAAAACAAATATTTTTGGTGCCGTCTGTTAATCGGTTAACTTTTCTCCTATGTTACTGCTATGTGAATGAATGTGTGTTTATGGTTAGTATTTTTCCTTGAGTTTGTGGTATTTTTCTTTGTTGCAGTATCTAGTGAGGAG
>CAZIFH010000140.1:0-19936 GCA_964539065.1 uncultured Candidatus Bathyarchaeia archaeon
ATAAAAGTAGCTGAAAATTAGTAGTTACAACGTGATTAGATATTTTATTTATTGTATTTACAATTTAATCCGAGAATATATATTTCTGCACTTTCCTTTCTGCTTGCTTTTGGTTTAACCACTTTTACGTCTTCAAAAGAGTGTTTTATGGATTTTAGAAAAACATCAAAAAACTCGCCTTGAAATACTTTGGCAAAAAAATGTCCACCATCTTTTAGGACTGAATTAGCAATTTGTAATGACTTGTCAGCAAGATCTATTTGTCTCGCATGGTCAACCTCCCATATTCCAGACAAATTTGGAGAAACATCTGAAATAACCACATCTGCTTTGCGCGGTAAAATTGCCAAAATACGGTCGATTGTCTCAGGTTCAGTTATGTCTCCAACAATCGTTAAAACATTTACATAATCTAATGGTTTGATGTTTACCAAGTCAACTCCTAAGACAAAACCTTTTGCGCCAACTATCTTTCTTGTCACTTGCAGCCAGCCGCCAGGTGCAGCCCCTAAATCTACAACAACATCATGTTGCTTTATAAAATGGTATTTTTGAGTTGCTTGAACTAATTTGTATGAAGCTCGCGACCTGTAATTTTCTTTTTTTGCCTTCAAGTAAAAATAATCTATCTTACGCGTTTTCACCCAGCTTTTAGGCAATTATTTGTCACCAGAGCTACCTGTTTCCTATTTAATATCAGCTCAGAATCCATGATGTAAGCAAATCACAGTTGTTTGGTGACACCTTCCCACCTACTCCACACCTCATGTTTTCTTCGCATGTTAAGCAAGGACATGTTAAAATTGAGTGTATAGAAACTGGCTGCCTTATCGAAAACAGCCTATATGTCCAGCGACCATTTGACAACTCTTTTTTACGGTATATCAATCCTTTTCTCTCAAGTTTTAAAGATATTCTAGAGCCTTCTCTACTACTAGCTTCAATATTTCGCCATAGTTCTGATTGAAGAAGTCCTTGTTCTCCTGCACTCATCACAATTTGCAACGCCTTTTGTTCTAAATCAGGTTGTTTAGGCATAGTTTTTCCTCTGCTAAACATTACATGTAATATATGACAATATAAAATAAAAAAGTATAGATATATAATAATGAGACTCCGCTGATCCAAAAATATTTTTAGGAGATTAAACTTTATGGTTAATTTTGTGCCAAAAAGATATTGTCTTGGAATTGAAAGTACAGCTGATGATTTTGGTGTTGGAATAGTTTCCTTTGAAGGAGAAATACTAGCCAATATCAATGATGTCTATATACCTGAAAAGGGAGGTATACATCCAAGAGAAGCTGCACGTCACCATGGGCATGTCGCAGGTAAAATTATAGAGGAAGCACTAAAAAGGTCAGGGATCAGCCCTAAAGACCTTGATTTAATTGCTTTCTCACAAGGTCCAGGGTTAGGTCCCTGTCTACGCACTGGAGCAACAGCCGCTCGAGCTTTAGCATCGTACCTAAACCTTCCTCTTGTTGGCGTAAACCATTGTTTAGCTCACATAGAAATTGGTAGATTAACCACCAATGTGGCAGACCCACTTACTGTATATGTTTCTGGAGGGAACACGATCATCTCTGCATATGAAGCTAAGAAATATCGAGTTTTTGGTGAAACACTTGATATAGCGGTTGGCAACTGCTTAGACGTTTTTGCAAGAGAACTTGGTCTAAAATCTGAGGAAAAAAAAGCTCCTGGTCTTTTAGTTGAGGAAATGGCTTCTCGAGGTAAAATTTTTATTCCATTACCATATACAGTGAAGGGGATGGATTTATCTTTCAGCGGGCTTCTCACAGCTGCACTTGGTCTCTTTCGAGAAAATAAATTTAGAATTGAAGACCTTTGTTTCAGTTTTCAGGAAACAGCTTTTTCTATGCTTACTGAAGTAACTGAAAGAGCTTTAGCACATACTGAAAAAAGAGAAGTTCTGTTGACGGGAGGAGTTGCTGCAAACAAAAGGCTTCAATCCATGCTCAAAACAATGACGGAGGATCATGACGCCAAATTTCATGTTGTACCACAAGCTTACTCTACTGACAATGGTGCAATGATTGCTTGGACAGGTATTCTATGTTACAAACATCAAATAACTGTTCCAATCGAGAAAAGCCTTGTTAAACTAAAATGGCGTCTTGATGAAGTAGAAGTTCCTTGGGTTGATAAATGAGATGTTAATAAAAAAAGGTGCAGAAGCAAATCTTTATCTCGAAAATTGGTGTGGCAAGAAGGTGATTTTTAAGAGTAGAGTTTCAAAGAAATATAGAGTCCCAGAAATGGATAAAGAGATTCAGATTCAAAGAACAAGGCATGAGCCTCAAATTATGCATAAGGCTAAGGAGGCAGGGGTTCCAACACCAATCATCTTTCTAATTGATCTTTCTAATGCAACAATTGTGATGGAATACATCGAAGGAAAGCAAATCAAGCATGTGTTAGGTAACTTGTCTTCGGAAAAAAGAGAAAATCTTTGCCAAAACATTGGTAAACATATTGGAAGGCTTCATAACAATGGAATTGTACATGGAGACCTCACTACATCAAACATGATATTAACTCCTGAAGGTAAGATCGTGTTCATTGATTTCGGCTTAAGTGGACAGTCATGGGAGATTGAAGATAGGGGGGTTGACCTTCATCTTATGAAAAGGTCGATAGCAAGTACGCACTTCATGCATCTTGATGAATGTTTTGGAGCAGTCATGAAAGGCTATGAAATGGTAATGGGAAAGAAAATGACTAACAAAGTCCTAGAAAAAATCGGTGAGATCGAGAGAAGAGGAAGATATGTTTCACAAAGGTAATCTTTAAGTTAATATTAATATCTCTAAGGAAGATTAAAAATGGTTAACGCTTCATTTCCATATGGAAAGGTTGTCTTTTTTGTAACTACCAACTATCATAAATTCAACGAGGCTAGATATACTCTTGCAAAATTTAACATTGCTACAGCAATGCTTAAAATCAAGGTTTCGGAAATTCAAGACAATAATATAGAGAATATAGCAAAAACCAGTGCTCTCATAGCTATGCAAAAAAGTCATTTGCCAATCATCGTTGAGGACGCAGGGTTATTCATAGAATCCTTAAATGGGTTCCCAGGACCATACTCAAAATATGTTTATGATACAATTGGAATAGAAGGAATTCTTACACTTCTAATGAATAAAGAGAATAGAAAATGTTACTTCAAATCTGCCGTGGTTTTTAGTAATCCTAAAGGAGAGGTTAAATGTTTTCTTGGAACTGTCGAAGGTACAATCACAGATAAAATCAGAGGAACAAACGGATTTGGCTTTGACCCCATTTTCGAGCCAAAAGATAAACCAGGAAAAACTTTTGGTGAAATAACCATTAAAGAAAAAAACCGTATCTCACACCGTTCTAAAGCTTTAAAAAAATTTGCAGAGTGGTATCTTCTACAATCTTAACTGAATTAATTTGATATTAGATTATTATGTTGCCAAATTTCAACAAAGTTTTTAAATATCTAATGTTCTTTCTTTAAAAGAATTCATGGAGGATGTTTGGTGCCCAAAAAGGAAAAGGGAGAGTCACATTCGAAGCGACCTTTAAGCAGACGAAGTCCGAGTTGGTGTAGATATACCTCTGAAGAAATAGAGGCTCTAGTTATTAAGCTTGCAAAAGAGGGAAATACATCAAGCAAAATTGGCGTGATTCTTCGCGATCAGTACGGAATTCCTTTAGTCAAAACTATAACTGGTAAAGACATTTCTTGCATTCTTAAAGAGAATAATTTAAATACGTCAGTGCCTGAAGACCTTGATGTATTGTTGAAGAAAGCTACTAATATTCGTGCCCATCTTGAAAAAAATAGGTCAGATACATATAATAGACGTGCACTTCAAATTATGGAATCTAAAATTTACAGTCTTTCAAACTATTATAAGCGTAAGGGCATAATACCCGAAAACTGGAAATATGTAGTTGAATCTAGAACTTAAATATAATTTGGGATAATTATGGTATCTTCCAAAGGTCAGATTAGACCATTTTTGGAAGAGATTCATAATGCAGCTCAGCATATTTTATTGCATGCCAAAAAAGAAAACATAATCTTAGTAATTTCTCATATGGATGCTGATGGTATTTCAGGTGCAGGAATAATTGGCGTAGCTCTTTCAAGGCTACAAATACCATTTAGAATTCGCGTTGAAAGATGGTTTGACACAAAGGTGGTTGAGTCTATAGCAGTAGAAAGAAAAGCGCTTACAGTTCTAACTGATATGGGAAGTGGATACTTAGATATCATAAATGAAAAGGTAAAAGGCAAACCACTGATTATCCTTGATCACCATCAACCTATTGGTGAATCTGAAGATAATTTTATACACGTTAACCCACACGTTTTTGGATTTGATGGCGCACGAGACATCAGCGGCGCAGGAATAGCATATCTTATTGCTAAAGCGATTTCAGAAGAAAATAGGGATTTAGCCTTCCTCGGCGTAGTTGGAGCACTTGGAGACATGCAAGATAAGAATAAAGAAAGGAGTCTTGGAGGAATAAATCAGCTTATTGTAGAGGATGCTATAAACTCTGGTAAGCTAGAAACCATGACTGACCTTATATTTTTTGGTCGAGAAACACGTCCAATTCACAAAGCTTTGGCGTATACAACCAATCCTGTTATTCCAGGTATAAGTGGCGAAGAAGATAAAAGCTTAGCCTTTCTTATAGGATTAGGCATTAAACCCAAAATTAATGATAAATGGCGTGCTTTAAGAGACCTCTCACAAGACGAAAAACGCCAGTTATTTTCAGCTCTTTCAGACTATATTATCTCAAAGGGTCTAAAAAGCGATGCTGCGTTAAACCTTATAGGTACCGTGTATATACTAACTCAAGAAGAGCCTTGGACTCCACTGAGAGATGCAAGGGAGTTTGCTTTATTGTTAAACGCAACTGGAAGAACTAGCAAAGCCGGCCTAGGCGTAGCAATTTGCATGGGAGATCGTGAAAAATGTTTAGCGGAAGCTAATGCTGCACTTGAAGAATATAGACAAGCCATAACAGAGACTTTGCGATGGATAGATTTGCATCCTAACATCATCGAGGAAATGGGTAGCATATACGTTCTTCATGGCGGAGAAGCTATTGACGAGAAGATGATAAGTGCAGTTTCAACAATCCTTACGACAAGCATACCTAATATGGAAAAGCCTGTTATTGCCTACGCACTGATTCCAGACGAAAAAATACTTAAGGTTTCAGCTCGTGTAGCGGACTCATTAACAGCGAAAGGCTTCAATATAGGTGAAATCATGCGGTTAGCATCTGAAAAGTTTAATGGTACAGGTGGAGGACATGACATCGCTGCAGGCGCACAGGTGCCTATTAAGAGCAAAGAAGCTTTTCTGAAATATGTTGATGAACTTGTGAGAGACAGCTTAAAGAGGTTAACAAAGAATGGAAACTGAAATAAAGATTGCATACAAAAGCCAAAAAGAAGCAAAGGCAGTTTATGAAGCCATTTCACCTGACAATGTTGAATTGCCGTCTATTCTTTCGGTGCATGCTGTTTGGGCGGAAAAAACAGTTACAATCATTGTTAAGTATGAGGGAGACAATATTATGACCTTTCTTTCAACGATCGATGACATTTTAAGTTGCATTTTAGTTGCTGAAAAAACCTTTATAGCAGCAAAAACATGTTCCCTACTAAGATCCCACTCTGGTAGAACAGTATATCTACAAAAATGTTGGATCAAGAGAAGATGACATAGAGTAGATGAATACATAAATGTAATGTGTAATGTAAGTAAAACCAAATCTTATCGATGAGGCGCAGCGATCAAACACTAGATTTAAATTTTTTGAAAATATAAAATTATTCTTAGAAATCTACTTATTGCTAATATGTATATAAACACTATAAAAATATTCTGGCATTATTTCTTATTAGAATATATTTTCTAAAGGTTGTTTGAAATCTAATCTATAACATTTGTTTTTTACTATCTCACCTGATGTTCTCTTTTGAACAAAATAACATGCGCACTCAATTTTAACGATGTCATGGGCAGTAGTTTCCTTTATTTGAGCTCCAAATAAAGATTGACTGTTCTTCTTTCATCGGAAATTATGACATTTACCAAATTAATGTAGAAAGATCCCGTTAATACGTATTTAGTTTGATACTCCAAGAACTTGGACAATTACAGTAAAGCATCTTATTCAAACCCTCAAAATGTTATGACTTTTGCATTTTCCTCCAGCGATAAGATTATAATAATAGCTAATTTGGTGAATCGCTCCTTCATCATTTGATTTAGTCCCTTATTTTCTAGTTTCTTTATTGGCATTTTAATTCGATCGCTAATAACTTGAGTTTTGAACTTGTATAGTGCTTATATCCAAAGAGCAAAGGTTCTTTCAAACCATGCATTTTGAATTTTAAGATGATTTTTGCTTCTTTACAAATCTTTGGCATTTTAAATTACAAATAAATGTTGTCTCCTATGTTAGATTAAGTCCGTGAAGAAAAGAGACAATTTTCCAAACATATTCAATATCTTTTCTTCATTTTTCCTCAAATTCGGCAAAGACACTTATGATCCACGAATTGTTTCTCAAACCCAACAAATTTGGTAGTGATCCATAATGTATCATTAGATACTAGGTAATTGTGTGTCACCTAAGTTTTCTTCATTAATGACTTTTCGTTTATATCCCTTATCATTACCTATCTTTCATTATCTTCTGTTTGTTGTCTACATATGTTTTCCTTGTGGTTTTTCTTTTTAACGTGCAATGAAATCTTACAGATGATCGGCATTTTCTGCAGTTGGTAATTAAACCTACCCTTAGACTGCACATTCTCTTTTTTACCTCCTTAAATGTTTTGAAAAGGTTCAGTTATTCAATAGGACAAGCCTAAAGTATAAGAGAAAACTTTTCAAGTAATAATAGATCCTTCAATCTTATAAAGGCATATTAAATTTGTTTTGTAATGAAGTTTCAGTGCAAATATATAATTAATAGAAGTTTCGATTAGAATCAGCAAGTGTTAAGGCATAAAAGGGTTTCTAAACATAAACGATAAAAAGTTCTAAATATAAACAAAAAGGTTTTTTAGTTTCGTTTATCAACTGTTTTGAGAGGTAATATGAAACATAATCTAAGAGAGGTGAAGGTACTTGTCAGTATTTGCTGTTCCAGGAGCCTATGACCGCGCAATCACTGTATTCTCTCCAGATGGGCGGTTGTTTCAAGTAGAATATGCACTTGCAGCCGTTGATAGAGGTCCAACCATTGTTGGAATTTCATGTACAGAGGGTGTTGTTATTGGAGCAGAAGAAAAAATTGAGTCAAAACTTCAAGATCCAAATTTCAGTCAGAAAATTTACGCTGTCGATGAACATCTTGGGGCTGCGGTTGTAGGCATAAGCTCAGACGCTCGGATATTAATTGATGAATCACGAGTTTATTCCCAAAGCAATAGATTAATGTATGACGAACCAATCGATGTGGAAATCGTTACAAAAAGAATCGGCGATTTAATGCAGATTTATACACAACATGCAGGAGTCAGACCATTTGGTGTTTCAATTATTTTTGGAGGTGTAGACAAAACAGGAGCAAAACTGTTTGCTACAGATCCAATCGGTTCATACAGGTCATATAAAGCCCTTGCAATAGGAATCGGAAGAGAAACTGCAGAAAGCATTCTACGTGAAGAATACAACGAAAATCTTACTTTAGAAGAGGCAATACGTTTGGCGGTTAAATGTCTTTCTAAATCATTACAGGCAAGAGATGAACAGGCAAGAATAAAGATAGCGGTTGTGCCAATAAAAACCAAGACATTCAAGGTTTTGTCAAATGAAGAAATAGAAAAATGCCAAGCTGAACTGCTGGGCAGTGGAAAGTGATGAGTAAACTTTACACTATTGCACGAATCAGCATTGAAGGAAAGAACTATGAGCTTATTGTGAAGCCTGAAACAGCTCTAGAATACCGAGAAGGAAAACCCATAGGTTTGTCAAACGTTCTAGTTACGGAAACAGTTTTTAGTGATGCCAATAAGGGTCTTAAAGTTTCAGAAAAAGACCTTCAAGCAACTTTTGCTACGACGGACATACAGAAAATTGCAGAGATGATTCTAAAAAAAGGTACTTTACAGTTAACTGCCGATCAACGTCGACGTATGATTGAAGAAAAAAAGAGACAGATAGTAACTTTAATTTCTAGACAAGCTGTTGACCCAAGAACCAAACTTCCACATCCTCCTACAAGAATAGAACAAGCCTTAGAACAGGCGCATTTTGCAGTAGACCCCTTTGGCGATGTTGAGGCACAGGCTAATGAAGCGATTAAAGCTCTACGTTCACTCCTTCCAATAAGCGTCGAAAAAATCTCAGTAAAAGTCAGAATTCCATCTCAATATATAGGAAAAGTTTATGGCACAGTTAAATCATTTGGAACGATAAAAAACGAGAGTTGGCAGGCAGACGGTTCATGGACGGCTATAATTGAAATGATCGCTGGACTTTATGGATCTTTTATAGAGAAACTTGGAGACTTGACTAAAGGTAATGCTGAAGGAGAAATCTTGAAATAACAAACAATTTTAAAGGTGCAGATAAATTGCCCATACTGTATGAAAATAGACATCTTGTTGCGCCAGGAGACCTGTTAGCTGAGGGGGACTTCCTAGCCGGGTTCAATGCATATAGATATGAATCAAAAATTTATGCAAGCAGACTCGGACTAGTTGAGTATAGAGGAAGAAAAGTTGAGGTTGTAGCCTTAAATACATTCTACATTCCTTCATCTGGAGATCTAGTTATAGGTAAAATCGAAGAATTAAACCTTCACGGGTGGACAGTTAATATTAACTCACCTTACCCAGCCATTTTAAGAACATCTGAAGCTCTGAATAGACCTTTTAAACCGCAAAGAGATGAGCTCTCAGAATTTCTAGCAATAGGGGATATGATACTTGCTAAAGTCATCTCATTTGATAGAACTCGTGATCCAAACCTGACTATTCGTGAACCAGACCTTGGAAAGATAAAGCAGGGTCAAATTGTAAAAGTTTCACCAGCAAAAATCCCAAGGATCATAGGTAAAAAAGGTTCAATGATAAATATGCTAAAGAAAGAGACAAACTGCAACATTATTGTAGGCCAAAATGGATTGATTCTTATATCTGGAAGAAGCCGCGACGAAGAGAGAACGGCAATATTAGCAATAAAAAAAATTGAGGAGGAAGCCCACACTCCAGGGCTAACAGACCGAATAATTGCAATGGTAAAGAAAGAAAGAGGTGAAATTAGTCAATGACGGAAAAAATGGTTTTAATAAATGAAGAAGGGATTCGAACAGATGGTAGAAAACCATCTGAACTTAGGCCCATAAAACTAGAAGTTGGTATATTAAGTAATGCTGATGGGTCTGCATATATTGAACAGGGAAAAAACAAAATTCTTGCAGCTGTTTACGGTCCTAGAGAAGTGCACCCAAGACATATGGCGTTGCCTGACAAAGCATTGCTTCGTTGTAGATATCATATGGCCCCTTTCTCGGTTGAAGAAAGAAAATCGCCTGCACCATCTAGACGTGAGATGGAGCTATCTAAGGTAATAAGAGAAGCTTTTGAACCTACAATTTTTTTGGAGAAGTTTCCAAGAACTTCAATAGACCTTTTTATTGAGGTGCTACAAGCTGATGGGGGGACAAGATGTGCAGGAGTTACTGTTGCTTCCTTAGCATTAGCTGATGCTGGCATTCCAATGAAGGATTTGATAGCGGCTTGCGCAGCTGGAAAAGTAGGAGGAAAAATAGTGTTAGATCTTAATGATATTGAAGATAAGGAAGGAGAGGCAGATGTACCAGTGGCTTACATGCCAAGCTTCGATGCAGTTTCATTGCTTCAAATGGATGGATTGCTAACTGGTGAAGAGTTTCAGCAAGCATTAAGCCTTGCGATCGAGGGATGTAGACAGATATACATTCTTCAAAAAGAAGCGTTAAAAGCAAAATATCAAGCAATCAAAGAATCAGTTGAGGTGGCTGAACAAGAATGACATCAGTAATGGTTTCACGCATAAGACGGCAACAAATTGCGCAGTTAATTGATGATGGAAAAAGACTTGATGGAAGAGGTTTGAAAGACTATCGCTCAACTCAAATAGAATCAGGTATAATTGGGAAAGCTGAAGGATCAGCTCGGGTCCGCCTAGGCAAAACTGAAGTAATGGTTGGAGTAAAGATAGATATTGGTGAACCTTTTTCAGACCGACCTAATGAAGGTGTGCTAACAACCAACGCTGAGTTTGTTCCTCTGGCCTCACCGGAGTTTGAAGCTGGACCTCCAGGAGAAGAATCTGTGGAACTTGCAAGGGTTGTGGATAGAGGTATCCGTGAATCCAAGGCAGTTGACCTCGAAAAACTATGTATTATTCCTGGGAAGAAGGTTTTCGTAGTTTTTATAGATGTATATGTTCTCAATCATGATGGTAACCTTATAGACGCCTCAACATTAGCTTCAATTGCAGCTTTGATGAACACAAAAGTTTTTAGATATGAACTCAAAGAGGAGGAGATCAAAAAGAAACCAGAATTTGTGAAGTTACCATTAAAGGACATTCCAATTTCAGTTACGTTTGCTTCAATAAACGGAAAACTCATCGTGGATCCATGGCTTGATGAAGAAGAAGTCATGGACGCTCGATTAACAATATCCTTCAGCAATAGTGGTAAAATCTGTGCAATGCAAAAAGGTGGAAGTGGAACTCTTTTACCTCAACAAATAATAGAAGCTGTAAACATTGCTAAGGAAAAAGCTGAGGAATTAAGAGAAATAGTGGTGAAAAGTTAATGTCTCATCCAAAAAAAACTGGGCTGATTGGAGGACTGGGCGTAAAGTACGGCGTTAAGGCTAGAAAAAAGTATACTGAACTTCTAACTGAAAAATCTAGAAAGCATGTCTGTATACAATGTGGTTCTCTCTCAGTTCGTCGGGAAAGTGTTGGGATATGGGTTTGCAGCAAATGCGGCTTAAGATTTTCTGGAGGAGCTTATACACCTTCTACGAAAATAGGTGATACAGCTGAACGTTCAACTCGCACTATTAGATAGTTGACTTATTTTCATGACCCTATAAAAACTTGATTATCAAGATCTTTGCATTTCGCATATGATAATTATGTCAAAAAATGCATCAGCAATTTTGAAGGTAAGTGTTACTTCCACAAAAACTTCAATAACAATTCAGAAATCTTTGAAACCTGAGACAAAAGCTTTATTTACAAATCGTTCAAAGGTAAAGATTAAATGTGAAGAAAAAACCATAACTCTATTTTTTGAGGCAAACAACACAACGGCTTTAAGGTCTTCAATGAACTTATATTTAAATTGGATAAAACTTTTACAAGACATTTGCGGTTCATTGGAAGCACGAACCATTTAAAGGGAATATGTCAAAAGTTTCAATTTTTTAGCAGCTGCTTCACACTTTATTTCTCGTTCCCAAAACTCATAACATAATTGAGAATACGATGTTGAAAAAAGGAGGCCATCACATTCTCAATTATGGGTCTCAACCAAAATTCCAGCGTCAGACTAAAATATAATTGTTCACACATATCTTTTGCAGGGTTGAAACATGAATGACGATCTGAGAAAAATTGCACTTGAACGAGTCAAAATTTTATTTCAGAATGCTAGAAGCAATCTGCATGATAAACCAGACCTTTCTCAAAGATACATTGAAATCGCTAAAAAAATTTCAACAAGAACAAGAGTTCATCTTCTTCCTGAACATCATACCCAAATTTGTAGGCATTGTAAGAGGTTTATTGTACCTGGAATCAGTTCTCGAGTTCGCATTCGTTCTCAAAGAGAACCGCATATCGTAGTAACATGCCTTTACTGCAATGGAAAAACAAGAATGCCGATAAAAGGAAAGAAACAGAAATGAACAATCGATTAGTAGAAACAGCCAAAAATGAAAAGAATGCAAAGAAACATTGCAATAATTGAAAAAAACCGTCTCAGCAGATCGTTATAAAATGAAATTTCAAAAAATTTTGCTTTGTGGAGTAACTAGGTTTTTCTGTCTTTTCTCTGTTATTCTGGGGGTGGTGTAGGCTTGTGGATTGGGATAGTGTTGATGAACGGCTTATCAAGCGTGGGGAGCTCCTATTGAGTCTGGATTTTCTGGAGAGGTATGAGGATGAGTGAGAGGCCATGAATCGATGTAAAGAAGGCCGACCTTTCACCTTGACTCGCTCTCACATCGAATTCATAGCTGTTGTCCGATACCTTTTTGGACTGTCTTATAGGCAGCTCGAAGGCTTCACGAGGGCTTTGAACCGTCTGCTTCGAAGGCTTTCACCAGCAGACTATTCAGGTCTAAGGAGACGTGTACTGGAGGTAGATCTTTCGCCGTACGAGGATTTTGAGGGTTCAGATGACGTAGTTATAGCTGTGGACTCAACTGGGATCAGTGTTCATAAGGCTGGAGGATGGGTTGAACGCGAGCATGGTAAGAAGAAACGTTACGTTAAGATCCATCTTGCCGTAGATGTGGAGACGAAGCAAGCCTTAGCCATGCTGGTCACTACTGACGGCACACATGACTCAAGAGCATTTCCAGAACTGTTAGGAAAGGCTGAACGCTATGGTAGAGTCTCGAGGGTCTACGGGGACGGGGCATTTGACAGTTCACAGGTATACGAGCTGCTGGAACGGAAGGGGATAGAGGCTGTCATCAAGCCGCACAGGAATAGCCGACTGGATACGCCTTCGGAACCTAGGAGAAGAGCTGTTACTCTGTACAAACGTCTAGGCCATAGACGCTGGGCAGATCTCAAGGATTACGGGAAACGTTGGAGCGTTGAGACCGCCTACTCCACATTCAAACGAACATTCGTAGAGTATTATGTGGCAAAAACCATGAAAAACATCACAAAAGAACTCACGGCAAAAGCATACATCTGCAATACGCTTATAGACCTCTAAACAAAGAGACACAGAAAACAGAAAAAAGAGAAAACCACCCAAAAACCTAACGAGTTAATCCACAAAGCAAAAAATCTTGAACATGGCTTAGTGAAGATTCTGGAATCCTTTTATTAATGTAAAACAAAAGAGGTAGATCATACAGCACTCAATTTTAGGAGAGTTGAATTGCGAGGACACACTTCCTCTTTGCAAGCCAAAGAAGAACTGAAAAGGTATTTATAATACGCTTTTAAAATACTCAAAGGAATACTGAATAAAGGAAGGAAGGTACATGCCGACTCCACAAGACGTTCCAGCGTCATTGCTTATTGAAAAGTTAGCTGCATACATGAAAAGTAATATAGACAACATTAAACCACCAGAATGGGCACTGTTTGCTAAAACAGGAACCCACACTCAAAGAGCTCCAGACAATCCTGAATGGTGGTATATTCGAAGCGCTTCATTGCTTAGAAAAGTTTACATAAAGGGGCCTATAGGATTAGAACATCTTAAATCCTATTATGGCGGCAGAAAAGATCGGGGAGTTAAGCCCGAACACACAAGAAAAGGCAGTGGAGCAATTATTCGGAATGCTCTTAGACAACTTGAGAATGCTGGACTTGTGACAACATTAAAAGGAAGAGGAAGAATTGTTTCACCGGAAGGAAGAAAAATACTGGATTTACTTTCAACCGAAATAAAGAAGGAGATAGAAAAAGCGAATCCTGAACTCAAAAAATACTAGTATGGGGACGAGTTATGAGCGAAGATAACGATCTTGAGGAGCTCCGGAGGCGAAGAATGTTAGATCTTCAGCAAAAAACAACTCAAGAAAAACAGCAGGGAGAAGATGAGAAAAGATTTGAGATCCAAAAACAATCTTTAATGCGTAGAATATTGACACAAGAAGCACGGCAGAGGCTAGCCAATCTTAAAATGGTTAAACCTGATTTTGCCTCACATCTTGAGCTCCAATTAATTCAGATTGCTCAAACGGGTAAAATCAAAATTCCAATTGAAGATGAGCAACTTAAAGAAATCCTACAAAAATTACAAAATGTTCGTAAAGAAATTAGAATTAGAAGGGTCTAATTTGGCAAAATACAAACATGCAGCGAAGAAACGAAGGTTAATAAAAGCTGGAGTAGAAAATAAGCCTGTTCCCTCTTGGGTTATGGTAAAAACTCGAGGAAAAGTTAGAGTTAATCCAAAAAAAAGGCATTGGCGTCATACCAAACTTAAACCATGAGGTAACTATAGATGAGTTTCAAAAAGGATATAGCGGAGTCCAATAATGAAGATGAAATAGAAGCAAGTGACAGGGAAGTAATTGAAACTGTCATTGAAGCAGAAAACACCACAAATCTCGCTAAAAAATTAGATGAAAAAGAGAAATCAGCTTATGAATTGAAAGATAAAAAGAAGGAAGAAATAGTCGAGGAACGAATCTACACAGTTCCCTTAGGAAAAGCATGGATTTCACCTCGAAAAAAAACCACTCCAAAAGCTATTAGAATAATTAAAAACTTCATTATGAGACATATGAAAGTTGATAGTGATTCCATAAAAATCACGAACGAGGTTAACGAAAAAATTTGGAGCAGAGGCATCGAAAAACCACCTCGCAAAATTAGGATTCGAGCCGCAAAAGACATGGATGGCATTGTAACAGTATATCATGTCGAAGGAGGCTGAAAGGGGGGTGCCTATTTTTCTTCTTGATATTTTTGGCAGCCCCAATATAGGGGTTTTTATGCGGGCTACGGAGGAATTTTTGATTATCCCAAACCAAATTCCTGAAACTAAAGTTAGGAAACTGGAAGATTGGCTTGAAAGCAAAATTGTGAAGACAAATATTGGAGGTTCAGTTTTGATTGGCCCATTAATATGTGCGAATTCTAATGGTCTTATTGTTCCAAAATACACTTGGAGCAAAGAAATTGATTCATTAAGGTCTTTAGGGGACGTCAACATAACAATAACTTCGACAAAAACAACATCTTATGGAAACCTTGTGTCCGCTAATGATTATGGTGCAGTTGTCGATCCACGTTTAAAGAAGGAGGATTTAAAAATACTTTCTGATACGTTAGGAGTAGAAGTTGTTCAGGGAGAAATTGCGGGATTACCTTATGTAGGTTCATTAACAGTGGCGACAAACCGTGGTATTCTTGCTCATCCACTTATTAAGCCTGAAGAAGAATCTTTACTGAAAGATGCATTGAAAGTACCAGTTGGTGTTGGAACAATTAATTGCGGTGTACCTTATATATCAACTGGACTTATAGGAAACAGCAAAGCTGCAGTTGCTGGTTTCGATACCACCGAACCAGAGCTTTTTATAGCTGCTCAAGCATTGGGTATGGCTGATTAATATGAGCGACAAAACTAAGTTATTCAAAGTGTCCGGAAAAATTACAAAACCAAATTTCAGAACAAACTTCAGTAAAGAAGTTAAAGCCTTGCAACCCAAGGATGCTGTAGAAGAAATCTACAAAATCTTGGGAAGCAAACATAAAGTGAAACGTTTCTATATAAAGGTTGAAAAGGTTGAGGAAATTAGTTCTGAGGAGTCTATAAACACATGAGTGTAAAGGAACAAGAGAAAAAACATGGAGAATCATCAGTAGAAGATGAACTGAAAAGGCTAGCTGTCGAACTTAGACTTTTAGAGAGTACCGCAGAGTCATTTCAATCAAGACTTAGCTTTCTAAATGCCGCTCATGCTGAACTCAACATTGCCAGACAAACTTTGGAGGGATTAGAAAAAGAGCAGATTGATGCTCCAATTTTTGTGCCAATAGGCGGTGGGTCATATGCTAAGGCAAAGCTGAGCGACGTAACAAGTGTAGTTTATGGAGTAGGTGCAGGCATAGCAATCGAGAAGACATTGAGAGAAGCAAAGGAAGGTGTTAAAAAACGGCTGTCAGAACTTGAGAAGACTATGCAATCTCTGGAACAACAACTTTCGCAAATACTGAGGAGAATACAAGAGGATCAAGATAGATTCCAAGATATCTCAGCCACTCTTAGAAAGCGTGAGAGAACTTAGTATGTTCGAGAATCTTCGAAGAACAGTATACAAATTAGTTAACAAAGTATCCGAAACAGAGCTTAACCCTGAAAATCTCCATTCGATTCTTTGGGATTTCAAATTGAGTCTAGTTGAAAACAATGTAGCAATGGTTGTTGCTGACCACATTTGTGAGGAAATGGAGAAAAGATTAACTGGTCAAAAGATAAATATAATTAGTGACCGAAAAAAGATTGTTAAAGAAACTTTGAAGACTGTTTTAAAGGAAACTCTTGTTCCTTCGCAGCAAGTTGACCTGTTAAATATAGTTGAGAAAAAACGTGAGTTAAAAGAACCTTGCATCATTGTTTTTGTGGGAATAAATGGTACTGGAAAAACTACGACAATTGCAAAGATTGCTAATCTTTTACTTAAAAATAACTACAGTGTGATTTTAGCGGGAAGCGATACTTTTAGGGCAGGTTCTATAGAGCAACTTGAAGTTCATGCCAGACGTCTTGAAATCGAGATCATCAAGCATCAGTATGGTGCAGACGCAGCTGCCGTTGCTTTCGATGCTGTTCAACACGCTAGGGTTCATGGCATAAACACTGTGCTCGTTGACACAGCAGGCAGAATGCAGACTAACAGAAACCTTCTTGCGGAGATGGAGAAGATTATACGTGTAGTGGACCCAGACTTGGTTTTGTTTGTTGGCGACTCCCTATCTGGAAACGATGTTGTTTTTCAAGCTGAGGAGTTCAGCAAATCAGTACAAATAGATGGTACAATCTTAACTAAGGTTGATGCTGATACGAAGGGAGGAGCAGCTGTATCCATAGCTTACGTGACTAAAAAGCCAATTCTTTATGTTGGAACTGGACAATCCTACGATGATTTGGAAACCTTTGATCCAGATGCTATAGTTAACCGTATTTTGACTGCTTCTTAAATAAAAATAAGTCTTAACTTCTTAATTGGTGAATTCCCATCTAAGTATATTTTTAACTAGATTTAAAAAATTTAACTCATATATTGACAATTTTCTCTGAATGTATCTAGAGATGGTTTAAGCGTAGTTTAGATTCAATATTATCTATATGATAGAGGTTTCTGATATCACTTTTCGCCTTCACCAGCCACTAAAGCGCATCTAAATTGCATTTATTCTCGAAATACCATGTTCAGAACTGATGCTATAAACCCATCGTTAGGACTAAATAACAGCTTTCTGAAAGACTCTTCAAAACCATTCTTCATTACAAATGTTAAAAGCTGAACGTTTTGTGCACCTAACATCAGGTATTCATGCGCATGCTTGCCAGAGTAGATTCCACCTGTGGCGCTTATTGCTAAATTAGGAATTTCTTTAGTTTCATTTATCAAACGCTGATTCATTTCCCTCAATGCTTTTCCTCCATGGGCGGTAAAATATTCCTTATTCTCTTCATTGTCTACGTATTTCAAGTAGAACCTGTTTGCTATGACTACGCCATCAGCACCTCCCTCCCTCGCTGCTTTAACCATTTCCTTCTGAAAATCTAATCCAAAATCTAGATTGAGGATTTTAGGTGCGACTTTTATGTTAGAGGAACCATTCTTAATTATCTTTGGAGCTTCTCTATACCATCTTTTGACAACCTCTTTATCTACTGCCAAGCGCTCTCTTTTAAGAAATGGACAGAAATCAATCTCAAATAAGACGGGACTATCCTTGTACATGATTAAAGCGGCTTCACATAGTTTTTTCACAGTGTATTCCCACTCTTCGACTTTCCACTCTTCATCTACATCTTTTGGAAGATGACAAAGAAACGACAATATAAGAGGAAACTCCATTTTTTTTCCTAGATGAAACGCACTCTTAATAAATTTAAGATAATCATTAAGACATCTTTGATCGAGGCCGCCGTTCCAGTGAAACACAGGATTTCCTTCTTCATCTTCTACCCATTTAGCAAAAGTTGGTTTTGCCCTGAGAAATTTCATGGAGGCATTCCCATTTTTATCCTCACCAACAACTGATTTAAGAACCATACCACCAAAACCAGATTTTGCAGCCCTCTTAACATGAAAAAGAGATTGAGATAACGGGCCAGGAGCAATAATTAAAGGGTTTCTCAGTTTCAACCCTAAATAAGATGCCGAAAGGTCAATTTCAAACATTTCCATAATAGATTGCTCAACATTTTTTATTTTTCCTTCTATAAACGCATTATTAAGATCAAGCAGTTTTCTTAGTGTTTTTTCCATGATAGTCCTCCTCAAATAAAGAAGCATGGTTGTTTTTTAAAGATTGTCTTTTCATGCTCTATTTAAGAGGATTAAACAATTTATACGTCTAACGACAAATGGTCAGGCTTTTGAAGGATATAAAAGCTTTGTTGAACCTATGCCTAGCAACAAGTCTCTTTAGTAACATCATGTACATTAACTATCTTACTTTCCTTATTACCTTAGGACATAAAAAGGAGAACGATGTGCAGAGCACTGTAACCAGGGGTACTGAAGCCTCGGGCGGGATTTGAACCCGCGATCCACGGCTTTCTCGTCTTAATAGGTTACAAGGCCGTTGCTCTAGCCGCTGAGCCACCGAGGCAAATGTTGCATTATTAAACACAAAGAAAGAATATAATAGTCTTACTGGTCATTTTTAGCCAAACACATTCCTATATAAATCTTAAAAGAAGGCTGTACACTTTTTATATTTTCTAGGAATTCCAGTAAATATAAATACGCTGGCCAAAATTTCAAGATAGCCAATAAAAAATAAAAACTGATGATGGAGGGAAAAAGATGAAAGGTAAGCCTCTTGCAGCAGTGATATCAGCAGGGTTATCAAAATTCGGCAAACTTGAAGCTTTCACTGGAAGAGAATTGTTTGTCCAAGCCTTGTACGAAGCCTTCGAAAGATGTCCAACTCTAAATCCGAAAAAAGACATAAAAGCACTTTTCATAGGCATGATGAGTGAAAGCTTTGAGTGTCAAGGTCATTCTGCACCAATGCTTTCTGATTGGGCTGGACTTCTTCCTGCCCCAGCAATCAGAACTGAAATAGCTTGCGCTTCTTCAAGTGCTGCATTAAGAACTGGAATCTTCAGCCTATTATCTGGTATTTACGATGTTGTTTTAGTTGGCGGATTTGAAAAGATGACAAAAAGAACTACATCAGAAGTTACTGAGATTTTGGGCATGGCTGCAGATTATCCGTTTGAACAATGGAACGGGATTACCTTTCCAGGGCTTTTCGCTTTAATGGCTACGGCTCATATGCACAGATACGGCACAACTGAACAACAAATGGGCCTTATTGCAGTTAAGAATCATTACAATGGATCCTTGAATCCAAAGGCTCATATACAAAAAGAAGTGTCGCTTGAAACCGTTATGTCTTCAAGAATGGTAGCGAAACCTTTGAAATTGTATGATTGTTCTCTAATATCAGATGGAGCTGGTTGCGTTGTTCTTACGAGACCCGAGATTGCCAAACAGTTTACTGATTGTCCAGTCTATATCGTTGGTTCTGGTCATGGAAGTGATACTTTAGGTCTTTACCAGAGAGAAAGCTTCACTTCCATTAAGGCAACAAGAAAAGCAGCTAAAGAAGCTTATGAAATGGCAAAACTTACCCCTGCAGATATTGACATAGCTGAAGTACATGACTGCTTCACGATAGCTGAACTCATAGCTTATGAAGACCTTGGTTTCTGCAAGCCTGGCGATGGAGGCAAATTTATTGAGAAAGATGCACCAACTCTGAAGGGCGAGCTTCCTATCAACACAAGTGGTGGATTAAAATCTAAAGGTCACCCAGTAGGTGCAACAGGAATTGCCCAAGTATATGAAATCTACCTTCAGTTAACAGATCAAGCTGAAAAACGACAAGTTGAAGGCTGTAGAGTTGGACTAACCCAAAATCTCGGTGGGAGTGGAGCTTCAAGT